>JBDRMP010000116.1:0-9935 GCA_043811995.1 Planctomycetota bacterium | reverse complement strand
CCCCGCCGCTTCACCCACATGTGCTGTACCGCTCGACCACTCATACTGCCACGGGACGCGACAAACCTTCGCCCGCACCGGATTCAATTCCACATATTTCATCGCAAGCCAAAAACCCCGCTCATCGAGAGCGCACGAATAAAACCTGCCCTCCCACAGATGCCCACTGCGTCTGTGCATCCGGTTGATATACTGCGTATAGCGAAGATGCGTCCTGCCGACGGCCTTAGCCAGAGAATCTTCCTTGTCCGGTACGGCAATAATATGGATGTGATTTGTCATCAGGCAATACGCAAGAACCTTCAGCCCATACTCGTCACAATGCTCCTTTAAGTTAGCCAAATATGCCCGGCGGTCATCATTTACAAAAAATACATCCTGCCGATTATTCCCCCGATGGGTAATATGATGTGGAAATCCAACCGCAACTGCTCTGGCTATTCTTGGCATAGCAAAATAATAACACATTTCAGCCCTAATGTCAATAAAAAACGGTTGCTGTCCCCATCATAGTGAGCCGCTTCTGGCCGACATAATTACTAACGGAACCGCCAACGACAACTAAATCGCGCCCTGCAAATTATTTCTTGTTCTCTATCCAGAGCCAGATTGCCAAAGCGCCGGTGGCAGCGAACGCTATCGCACTTGCCCAAATCGGTATCTCAACCGTGCCAGCCGTCACTTTTATCTGTAATACAAACCTCAGCAGTTGCACCGTCGAAACAAACAGCAAAAATATCACCGCGACGATTGTTGACGGCTTCATAAACCGCCTCCTTTCTTTCCGGATTTCATCCTCTCCCAGAGCGTAAACGGAATCGCGAGCATCATAATAGGGAAAAGCAGTATAATCATAAGCAGGCGAAGGCAGCGCCCGGCAAAAGAAACTTCACGCGAAAACACCTGATGCCACGACTGCACCCAGAAATTTACCTGCATACGAAGATTTACAAAAGGAATGTAAGGGGTCATTTGCCCGGTTGCCTCGCCGCAATGTGGGCAGTAATGACTCATCGGGTCAACCGGCCGCGCGCATTTAAGACAAAGCGGAATATCCTTTATCCGCTCCCCCGATTTATCCGCCGCGGCAGACTCGCTTTGTTTTTCGTTATCAGAAACCATTTTATTTTTACAGTGTAAATCCGTGTTAATCCGTGTCTAAAAAATTCAGTGTTAATCTGTGTCTCACTTTTCACCTAACCAGCTCGGACCGAAAGTAACATCGACTTTCAGAGGAACATCGAGCTTAATCGCACCGGTCATTTCACAGGCAATCCATTTTGCGTGGGTGTCGGCTTCGGTGGTCGGAAGCTCGAAGACAAGCTCGTCGTGGACCTGCAGAATCATCCTCACGGGAAGGTTTTGCGACTGAATTTTTTGATGGATATTGACCATAGCGACTTTAATCAAATCGGCGGCGGAACCCTGAATAACCGTGTTGACTGCTAATCGGCGGGCCTGCGCCCGTTTGCCTCCGTTGGGGCTGGTGAGGTTAAAGATTTTCCGCCTGCGATGAAGAATCGTCTCAGCATATCCTGTCTTTGTCGCCTGCTCGACAACGTCATCCATAAATTTGCGGATGGAACTGTATCTGGCGAAATAATCTTCGATGAATTTTTTCGCATCGGATGTTGTCAGGCCGGTAGTGTTTGCAAGGCCCAAAGCCCCTTGCCCGTAAATTATGCCGAAGTTTACGGCCTTGCAGCGGGAACGCATCTCAGGTGTTACCTTCTCAATGGGAACGTTGAAAATCTGAGATGCTACGAAGCGGTGAATGTCCATATCGGCCGCGAAGGCCTCTCGCAGTGCCTTGTCTTCTGAGAATTGGGCCAGCAGGCGAAGCTCGATTTGCGAGTAGTCCGCGCTGAGAATGCAATCGGTCTTGTTTTTGGGGACGAAGGCGGAACGAATTTTACTGCCTAAGGGCGTGCGTATCGGGATATTCTGGAGGTTCGGGTTGCTTGAGCTTAACCGGCCCGTCGCCGTTACCGTCTGGTTGAAAGAGGCGTGGATCCGCCCCGTTTTACGATTGATGAGCGAGCCAAGCTTGTCAACGTAGGTGTTTTTCAGCTTGCTCAGCGTGCGGTATTCGAGGATGAGTTTTATAACCGGATGCTCACCGGCAAGCTCCTCCAGAACACCGGCATCAGTGCTTCGGCCCGTTTTACCCGAACGGATTGGTTTTAAGCCGATGCGGTCGAAAAGAACCTCGGCAAGCTGCTTGGGCGAGTCGATATTAAACGGAACACCGGCGGTTTTATAAATATCATCGACAAGGCGATTGATTGAGGAGGTAATGTCCTCGGACATATTCGTGAGGATTTCGGTATCTAAGGAGACGCCGTTGTATTCCATTTCCGCAAGGACCGATACCAGCGGCATCTCGACCTCGTAAAAAAGTTTTTTAATATCCGGCTGGCTGTTGAGTCGGCCGTCTATATATTGATACAACTGCCAGGTCAGGTCCGCATCCTCAGCGGAATATTCGCAGGCCGCGGCGGTATCAACCAAATCGAACGTGATTTGATTTTTACTCTTGCCGATGAGCGAAGAGATGGGAATGGATTGATAGTTTAGAAAATCAAACGCCATATTATCGAGCGAATGACTGATACGCTGCGGGTCAAGGCAATATGAGGCGACCATCGTATCGAAATAAACGCCGTTTAACGGCAGACCTGCGTTTCGAAGAATGTGGATATCGTATTTTATATTCTGGCCGATTTTCTTCACAGCCGGGTCAGACAGAACAGGGGTCAGTTTCTCTTTGATTTTGGAAATAGCAAGGAATTTTGCGCCCATCGGCGCGCGGACGGGAATATAAAAACCGGTATTCGGCTGCCATGAAAAGCTGATACCCACAAGCTCCGCCCGCATCGGAAAAATAGATGTGCTTTCGGTATCGATGGCAAATATCTTTTGTTTTTTAAGCTCTGCCAGAAAAGAATCAAACTTTTCGGGCGTGTCGATGAGCTGATAATTATGGTTGTCAGTGTCGGCTGAAGCGACTTTATCAACGGATTCGGCTGATGACTCCTGCGGTTCAGCCGGATGTTGTGATGACGAGAGGCCTAACTGATTTAGGATGCGTGAAAAACCAAGCTCGGTAAAAATCTGCGTCAGGCGTGCCTCGTCAAAGGGCTTGACCGCAAAGGTGTTGTAGTCGATATCTACCGGAACATTACAATCGATGGTGACGAGGCGTTTGCTCAGGTTGATAATGTCCTTCGATTTTCGCAGGTTGTCGCCACGCTTGCCGCCGATTTCGTCGTCATGTTTCAACAGATTTTCTATAGAGCCGTATTTTTGAATCCACTCCTGCGCTGTCTTTGGCCCGACGTCGGCTACGCCGGGGACATTGTCCGAGGTATCACCCTGAAGCGCAAGAACTTCGATGAACTGAGCGGGCGTAACCTTCATCTCGGCAAACATCGAAGCGGCATCGGTTATATCGCCGGTCTTCATATCGAAGATGCGAACGTGGCCATCGAGAAGCTGGAGGATGTCTTTGTCCTTCGAGCATATATAAACGTCGATACCTTCTTTTGCCGCCTTTTTTGCCAGCGTCCCTATTATGTCGTCGGCTTCGAAACCATTGACCCGCAGCATAGGAACATTCATCGCCGAAAGAATCTGCTCGATGCGGTTTATCTGCACGGGCATATCGTCCGGCATAGGCGGGCGATGCGCCTTGTATTTGGGATACATCTCATTTCTGAACGTCGGTGTCTTGCTGTCCATCGCCACAACAAGCATATCCGGCTTTCGATTTTTAATAAGGCCGAGGATGGTTGTGGCAAATATATAGGTGGCCTTGGTCGGTTCACCTGTCGGACTCGTCAGCCGCTGCCGCATAGGAGCGAAATACGCCGCGTATATGTGCGCGTGACCGTCGATTATATAAAGTGCTTTAGGCATCACGAAAACGACGGGAATAACTTTGATTTTATCAGTTTCATTTTGGCCAGGCGAAATTGCAGTGCGGTCCACAGGCAGCCCAGACCGTATTTAAGCGAGCGTGAAAAATTGATTGACGATGCCTCCGCGAAATATTTGGTCGGGCAGGATACCTCCGCAATTGTATAGCCCAGCCAAAGGATTTGGGCCAGCATCTGGTTGTCGAAGACGAAATCGTCGGAATTTGCATCGAGGGGCAGTTGTTCGAGAAGCTGTCGGGAGAAAGCGCGATAACCCGTATGATATTCGGATAGCTTGGCACCGGTAAAAATATTTTCAGCGAAGGTCAGGAATCGGTTGGAAATATACTTGTAAAAAGGCATATTGCCTGCCAGCGCGCAACCCCCGAGGATTCGCGAACCGAGAACGCAGTGATAGAGACCGTTGCCTATCATTGATGCCATAGCGGGTATCAGTTTGGGGGTATATTGATAATCGGGATGTACCATTATGATTATATCGGCGCCCTGCTCAAGCGCCAGCTTATAGCAGGTTTTCTGATTGGCGCCGTAGCCGCGATTTTCTGGATGGACCTCGACGACGGTGTGAGGCAGCTTTCTGGCCACGGCGGCGGTATCATCGTGACTTGCATCATCGACGATGATAACAAGGTCAACGACGTTCTGCGCCATCACCTCATCGTAGGTCTGTCGCAGCGTCTTTTGAGCGTTATAGGCCGGCATCACAACGACGACTTTTTTGTTTGCAAACATAAAGGAATTATAATGGATTTCAGCCGACTGTGGTAGCCCAAAGGGATTGGATGGAGATTCGGCATTATGGCTTTCGCCTGAAAATAGCGACCCAGGATTCCGACGAGGGGGTATAATTGATGGCCTGCTCGTTCCAGCGCCAGACAGTGTATTCCGAAGAAACCATATCGGCGACCCCGACAACGTCGTAGTACTGGGATTGATAAGAGTTGAACCATTGAAATATCAGTTCAACCGAGCCGGGCCCGGCCAGCCAGGAATAAGAGACACGGACAAACACTAAAAATTCAGGCCTGGCTGATTCAATCTGTTTAATCATCTCCTGCTGCATCTCAGCGGCATAGTCGTGCGGCTCCATAAGCGGGTAAGTGTATATGTATGCAGTTGCGGCTCGCCGGCCCGAATAAAAATAAATCTGCGGCTCTGAGCCGATTACCGCTACGGTATCATTGGGCTCGGTGTTCGCACGAATGAAATCCGCTATTGGCAGCGACTCTGGAAAAGGATTGAATCCGTAAATCAGCCGGCAGACAACCTCAGGGGTATTATCGAACAAAAAGATTCGCTGCTGATACAAAGAATAACCGGCAATCGCCAATCCGATTGCGCTGATTATAATCGTCCTGTCAAGTTTACGAAACTTGCTAAACACTATCTCGCCAATCGAAACAAAACCGACGCCGGCCAGAATCGCAGCGGCGGGCAAAAGAAAAATAAAATAATGCCCTCGAAAATAAAACCCCGGACAAACAGCAAAAAACGAAAATATGAGCAATCCCACGACTAGCACCGCCCACCGACGATATTGCTTGACCAAAACGACACAAATCAGCCCGACGGGCACGAAAATCCATATCAATTTCGCTGATTTTACCACGGGTGCAAATCCATTCATAAACATGTCCCATGCTACGGACAAAGGAATCCTCGCTGCGTATTTACTCGCGTATGTAAACGTCCAGAACCAGAACTTGTCAAATAACCCTGCCTTCCAAAACAGAACACACGTCAAGGCAAATGGTGCGACTGCGCCGACGGCAAAGACAAACTGGGTGACAACGGTCTTTTTCCATTGAATGGGACGATGTCGCAAATCAGCGTAAAGCAGATATAGCGAACCGAACACACCGAAGAATACCCCGTGCTGCTTGATAATGAAAGCCAGCCCAAACAATAATCCCGCTGCTAAAATAACCGGCAGCTTACGACGCTCAACGGATTTTGCGATAAGCAAAACGCCGATAAGAGCGGGCAGAACAACAAAATGCTCGGCGTTGGCCGAAAGACCCAGAACGGGTGTCCCCAAAGACATAATGGCATAAGCGGCTGACGCTGCTACGGCTGCGAGCCAGCCAAAAAGCTCTTTCGCTATCAGAAAAATTACAAGGATTGTTGCGGCGTTGAAAATTATCAGCCCCGTATGAATTGCCGTTTGTGTCTGACCGAAAATTGCCAGGATAACCGCATAAATAGCGTAAATGCCCGGCAGCTTCATACTATAAGCCGATTCGTAAGGCCAAACGCCCCTCAGCATCTCTTGCCCTATATAAGCATATTCTCCCTCGTCCCGCTCCAATGGCATAGATGCCAGCCGCCCCCGTATCACCGCCGCACATATAATTATCAACAACATCGCCAGCCAGCACCAACGTCCGCCGCCGCTTGTTTTCTGAACGTCTGGCTTGTCTGATTCTATTTTGTCACTGCTTTTCATAATGCCACCAGCATATATTTCGACGAGGGAATATACAAGTATTTCACAGTCCCCTGTCATTACTTCGACCCCTGAACCATTATGGTTCAGGGGTCGAAGTAATCTATCAGTTGACATAAAACCGCCGGCGATTTAGCATAATGAGCTTTTGGGATTTTTTAGAGGTCTTGAAATGACTGAGAATGAAAGCAAAAGTTACAGCAAAACATTGAACCTGCCGCAGACGAGCTTTGCTATGAAAGCAAACCTCGTGCAGCGCGAGCCCCAGTTGCAAAAGGATTGGCTCAAGAATGACCTTTACGGCAAAATCAGGACTGCCCGCAATGGCTCGCCGCTCTATATCCTCCACGACGGCCCGCCTTACGCAAACGGCGACATTCATATGGGCCACGTCATTAACAAGGTCCTAAAGGACTTCGTCGTCCGCCACAAAACAATGACCGGCTTCGACGCCCCATACGTCCCCGGCTGGGATTGCCACGGCCTGCCCATCGAATCGAAAGTCGTTACCGAACTCGGCGACAAGGCAAAGGAATTGTCCAAACCCGAAATTCGTCAGCTTTGCAAAAAGTACGCGAGCAAATACGTAAAGCTCCAAAGCAGGCAGTTTCAGCAGCTCGGCATCTTCGGCGATTTCGTTAATCCCTATCTCACTTTCAAGCCGACCTACGAAGCGGGAATTTTAGAGGTCTTCGCAGAACTCGTCGGCAAAGGCCTCGTAAAAAAACAGTTAAAACCAATCCACTGGTCCGTCGGCTGCGAAACTGCCCTCGCCGAAGCAGAACTCGAATACAAGGACATCGACTCCCCCAGCATCTTCGTCAATTTCCCTCTCGCTAAAGACAGTGTCCCTCGCTTAATCGAGCTTGGGCTGGTATCTGCCGAGCAAGCTAATCAGGCACAGGTCTGCCTTATGATTTGGACCACGACGCCATGGACGCTCGCCGCGAATCTCGCCGTTGCCGTTCACCCGCGACTTGAATATGTCTCAATCGACTATGAACACAATGGCCGGAGATTCGTCTCGGTCGTCGTCAGCGACCGACTGCCTGCGGTCATCGACGCCGCTAAGCTTAATGATGGACAATACAAAATCAGTCAGGGCAAGGTTGCCGGCGGCTCGCTTGAAGGTCTGCGTTACGCCCATCCTTATGTCTCGAAAAATCCGACCGACAAAGACGCTTATAAAGTTATTCTTGCCGAGTATGTCACGACCGAAGATGGCACCGGGCTTGTCCACATCGCACCGGGCCACGGCATCGAGGACTATATTTCAGGCCAGCAAAATGACCTTGCCGTGTATTCGCCTGTCAAAGATGATGGTTGCTACGATGATACTGTCCCTGACTGGCTGCGAGGCAAAAACGTCCTCGAAGTTGATGGCGAGGTCATCAGCCGGCTCAAACAGGATGGACTTCTCGTGGCAGAGCAGAAAATTACCCATAGCTACCCCCACTGCTGGCGAAGCAAGATGCCCGTCATTTTCCGCGCCACCGAGCAATGGTTCGTCAGTGTTGACAAAGAATTGCCCGGCGAAGGCAGAACCCTGCGGGACCTCGCCCTCGACGCCATAAAAAACGTCACCTGGGTCCCCGGCTGGGGACAAAAACGCATCGAGGGTATGCTCGAATCCAGACCCGACTGGTGCATCAGCAGGCAAAGAAGCTGGGGACTACCCATCCCCGTGTTCGTAAACACCGCCGGCGTTGCCCTCCTGACTAAGGACTCCATCCTCGCCGTGGCAAAATATATCGGCCAAAAGGGTTCCGATAGCTGGTTTACAGATTCGCCTAAGCAAATCCTCGGCGAGGACTTCAAACTGCCACCCCGATTTTCCTTCGACGAATTGAAAAAAGAGGAAAATATCTTCGACGTCTGGTTTGAATCGGGATGCAGTTGGTATAGCGTCGCCGCAAAAGCTGGCTGGCCCGTCCCCGTTGACCTCTACCTCGAAGGCAGCGACCAGCATCGTGGCTGGTTCCAGTTGTCGCTTCTCCCCGCTCTCGGCGCAACGGGCAAAGCCCCCTTCAAAGCTGTCCTCACCCACGGCTTCACCGTCGATGAAAAGGGTATGAAGCAGTCCAAGTCCCTCGGCAACTATACCAACGCGCAGGACGAGGTCGCCAAATACGGCGCCGACGTCCTTCGCCTATGGGTCGCCAGCGTCAACTATCAGGACGACGTCCGTTGCAACGACGAGCTTATCGGCAAGACACAGGACGCATACCGTAAAATCAGAAATACCCTTCGTTACCTCCTCGGCAACATCTACGACTTCGACCCTGCCCAAAACTCCGTAGCTTATGAACAGATGTTCGAAATCGATAAATGGGCGATGCAGCAGCTACAAAAAATCATCGCCGAAGTTACCGAAGAATACGAAACCTTTGCCTTCCACCGTGGATTTTCCCTGCTTTACAACTTCTGCAGCGTCGATATGAGCAGCATCTATATGGACCTCCTCAAAGACCGTCTCTACTGCGACCCCGCCGACAGCCCCTCCCGCCGAAGCTGCCAGACCGCACTTTACAAAATCCTTGATTCCCTCACGCTCCTGCTCGCACCCATCCTCGTCCACACCGCCGAAGAAACCTGGGCTGCCATTACGCACAAATCCCAGCAGGTCGATAGCATTCATCTCGCCTTACTGCCCAAAGCCGATACTTCAATCGATTATCTCGCCGACGAGCCAAAGTGGCAAAAACTTATGTCCTTGCGAGATGAAGTCCTTCGCGCCCTTGAGCCGCTCCGCCGCGACAAAGTCATCGGCAGCAATCAGGAAGCGACCATTACTATTCGCTGCGACAGTGAGGCCTCCGCCGCAATCGAGCAGTTCACGCTGAAAAATTTCGCTGCCCTTTGCATCGTCAGCGATGTAAAGCTCGAAAAAACCGATGGCCCGATGCAGATTTCCGCTGAAAAAAGCCCCCACAAAAAATGCCAGCGATGCTGGAACTTCTGGCCCTCTGTCGGCCAGGATAACAACCACCCCGACCTCTGCAACCGCTGCGCCGAAACACTAAAACAATTAGGGCATTAGAGAAAGTTGTAAGACCGCAAAATATAATATAAAACGTTAATCCGGAGGATTAACAAAGAAGACAGTTGCCTTCTTTTATTCTCTATATTGCATTAATATCAAGGAGAACTAATCGTTTATGTCAAGTCAAGATTTCCTCACTGGGAATACTAAGAAGTACTGGGACCTTATCTTTACAGACCTTAAACCGCTGTTGCTTAGATTATCCGAAGATGCTACTTCAAAGAAAATGCTTACAGAATCAATATTCGATTCATTCGTTGGCGTTGAAGTAAAACGTGAACCATCGCCTGACAAGCGAACCAAGAATGAATTATTCTTAGCTAATATTCTGTTCCGACCTTGGATAGAAATCAACTCGTCCTACGACTCGCTTTGTAATATTGTCATCTACATTAAAAGATTTCCCTATTCCAAGGAAGGAATAACACCCACAACATATATACCCCTACCCATTGTCAAGACAAAAAACAGGCGTATTTAAGATGGATTCACCGCCGTTTGTTAAAGC
>JBDRMP010000115.1:0-2746 GCA_043811995.1 Planctomycetota bacterium | reverse complement strand
AGTAAACGGTCTTAATTATAGACTATTGCCTCCACTAATCAAGAAAATATCAGTATTCACCATATACGGCCAACGATAGCACTCAAAGCAGCCCCATTCAAGGTATCTGCAAAAAGATATGTACACCCTTCTTGTTTGAGGTAACAATATCCCATTTGCCATCTTTATTCATATCGATTACCTCGAACTGCGTTCCAACGCCGGAGTCGTCGTCGATTTTGTGCGGGATATACTCGACCTTGCCCTTCTGCGAACGGCGAAGCTCAAACCAATATAGCACTGCCGGCTCCTTGCCGCCGGGGTCGTTACCCTGATGCGCAAAATGCCGCTTGCCCGTGACCAAATCCTTAACACCATCTCCGTTCATATCAACCAGGCGTATCGCGTGCGGCTGAGAAAATTTGTCGAAGATGACATGCTGTTTGAATTGTGAGCCGTCAGCCCCAGGTATCTGCTCGAACCACCAGATACCATAGTTGTGGGCAGAGCTGGTGATTACGTCGCTGTCGCCGTCATCATCAACATCGTAAACGAGCATGTCCGCGCAGCCGGGACCCAGCTTGGCCGGGAGCCACTTCCAGCCTCTTTGTGTACGGTCTTTAGGAGCTTCCCACCAGCCTTCCGTGAAGAGCACGTCGTTTCGGCCGTCGCCGTTGACGTCGCCGCAGCCCAGGCCATGGCTGTACCTCTCCGTACCCGGCGCTTTCGGCCCGTCGATTACGTGCATATCCCAGAGTCCATCAAGGTCTTTCGGCACGCTAAACCAGGCCATCAGTCCTTCAGGGCGAACTCCAAACAAAAGAACAGGCTGGTCGTTGCCTAACAAATCGACAAACAGCGGCGTCTCGTTACACGCGCTGTTGACAACTATCCGCTCTTTCCAGTGGCCGGTTTTGTTCTTCGGATTCTCATACCATCGGCACGGCTCGCCGGGCATCCCGATGATAATCGAATCTATCCAGCCGTCTCCGTTGATGTCCTGGGAAAAATTCGCAAAGCACTGGCTGTAACCTTTAGTGCCGTCATATTGACCGACAGGGCGGATTTCATTCATCTTCCAATCCGGCGCCGCATACCATACATCGCCGGCCAGCACATCAATCTTACCATCGCGATTGATGTCCCCAACTGCAACACCCTCGGCACGGAAGGTCTTGTCTACAACGATTTTCTTAAAACGTACCTGACTTTCAGCAGCCAGTACATTCCCGAAAAACACCAACACAACAAGCAGAAACACCCATTTTGTTTTCATAGCAACCTCCTATTCAAACTTAAGTTACAGAAAAATCTCATTATAACTTACCGATTTGTCTCAGGCAAAGATATATTTAAAAGGCATTACTCGGGGGTGCATGTCATATTTATAGGTAGAAAAAAGCCCTCCCGATAGGCAAAATAGGAAAAACATTACAAACTACTATTTTGCCATGGAGGGCACATATTATGGATACCAAAATCTTGAAAGAATTGGAAGCGGCTTATTCAGAAGAATTAAATCTCGTTGCTGGTGACCTTGGAGCCCTGGAGGCAGCAGTAAAGACTAAAATGGAGCAGTTAGGACAGGGATTATTGCAGCGTTTGGTGCAACGTCAACCCAACGGATATAAAGGCAGCTCTATATCCTGTAATTGCGGCGGTTCAAAACGTTTTGTGGGGCACCGAGCCAAAGACTTCAATACCATTTACGGCTGGATAAAGATTCAGCGAGCTTATTATCATTGCCGGCACTGTGGCGCCAGCTTGGCTCCTTATGATATTGATAGTGGATTGGGACCTGGCCAACTCAGTCCTGGTTTGGCGAGGGCCTGCTGTTTGTTAGCTGTTGACGATAGTTTTGAACAGAGTTCTCGAAAAATCGAGCAGCTTTTTGGCCAAAAGGTTTCACCTAATACGATTGATCGGCTGACACATCAAGTTGGTACGGTACTCTTGCAACAGGCAGATCAGGAATTGACCGATTTTCAGAAGAACCGATGCATTCCCAAAGCGCAGATAACACCCAAAAGGCTGTATATAGCCGCAGATGGCACTACAGTGCATGAAATAGACGGTTGGCACGAGTCGAAGTTAGGTGTGATTTACCGGGAAAATGAACGTAAGCAGAAAGAAAGTTGTTATGTAGGTCGGTTCGATAACTCAGAGATATTTGGTTGGCATCTTTGGCTTCAAGCGTGCCGTTGCGGGCTGCGTGATGCTGATGAGGTGGTCTTTCTGGGTGACGGTGCACCTTGGATTCGCAACGAAAAACGCAAACATTTTGGTCGTGCCACGTTTATTATTGATTGGTATCACGCATCAGAACACATTTGGGATTGTGGGAAAGTGCTTTTTGGCGAAGGTAGTAAAGCGACTGAGAAGTGGGTGAAAAAACGTGAAACCTGGCTATGGGAAGGAATGACGCGAAAGCTGTTGAACAATTTGCAAAGACAACAGAAACAACACAGAGGACGAAAGAGAAAAGGGTTGGCAGGGTTGCATAAGTATATCCGAGATAACGAACAAGAAATGCGTTACGATGTTTTTCGTTCAAAAGGTTATGATATAGGTTCCGGTGCGGTCGAAGGAGCATGCAAGCACGTTGTCGGCAAACGGCTCAAGCAATCTGGAATGATATGGAATAGAACAGGCTCGTCATCGATATTGGCTTTGCGAATAGTTTGGCTGAATGCAAAATGGGAGCAATTGTGGCAAAAGAAGCCTCTGGCTGCATGAAAAATCCACCTACAATCATGACATGCACCCA
>JBDRMP010000114.1:0-10288 GCA_043811995.1 Planctomycetota bacterium | reverse complement strand
TGCAGCGTTGCGTCGCGAGACTTTGAAGCAAACATTTTTTGAAACTTTTGGCCATAACCGTAAAAATCGAAAAATCGTACGCCAGTTCTATAAGTTAATGAAACTGGCCGCTTAACAAATCAGTTTTTGGAAAGTGCAGTCATAGACATAAAACCATAAATCATAAATCCCTTTGTGTCTTGGTGTCTTAGTGGTAAAATCTCCGCCTTATATAAGAAATTGAGATTTGGTTTTTTATGAATTCTCTGTGGTCTTTGCGGCTTCCGCGGTAGGGGCCTGTAGTTCGTTTTAATCGGTGTTATCGCAAAATAGTTAAGACATGAGGACAAAAAGAAAAACAAGGTGAGTTTATAGGGATTTTAGGAACGTCATTCTAAAGACATGATCTCATTTCCATGATATTCCAAAAACCGGAATATCATGGTTTTTAATATTGAGGAGCTAATGCTTTAGCTCTAATAAAATCGGCGAGGCCCTGAAATCCTTTTGATTTGGCTGATGCACAAAGAATGGTTCTTTCTTCGACAGTTAAGCGTATATTTACTTGTTCGGTACGTTTTCCTTCATTTGCTGGGGCTGGGACGGTTTCGCCAAGTTCCAGAAGATGTGCGATGGCCGAGACAAGCCCTTCTTTTGTATTCTTAATACATTCATTGGGCGTCTTTCCATCTCCGAACACATTTGGCATTTCGAGACCTCTGCCGTACCATTCATTGTTCTTAAAACTCAGAATAACTTCATACTTTTCAGCAATTTTCTTGGCAGTATCCAAAATCTGAGAATCAAATGCTTTATTCAATTTTTTCAATTTGTTTGACATAAAACCCTTTTACCTTTCCTTTGTGCACCGGTATGCTTACGAGCGACGAATCTTTTCTCGTAAATATATGATGCGACCCTGAAATTCTTGTTAATTTATAACCTTTACTTTCCAAGGTTTTCCTGACCAGATTGAATCTTTGCTCTCCTGCCATTACTATAGTATAGCATAAGCTATACATATCATCAAGCATTTTTGTGCTAAACTTTAAAATATTTTTAAAAATCTATCGTATCATCAGCAAAACTCATAATCGGTGCTCCCCTCTCACATCATAGCACATATAACTACATACTACTGTAAACTCCGTTTTTTAGCTTAAAAACAAAGCTTTTCTTTGCTCATTTGCACCTTAATGTTAAAATCCCCGTATGCTTGACAAAATTGATATAAAGCCAGGCCAGACGCTCCTCTTCATCGGCGACAGTATCACCGACGCCGACAGGAACAGTCAGCCATACAGGCCCTTCGGTTTCGGCTACGTCCACTTCGCCGCAAATATGTTGTTGGCTAAGTATCCAACTTACAACCTGAACATTATTAACCGTGGTATCTCCGGCAACACCATCCGCGACCTCAAAAACCGCTGGCAAAAGGATACGCTCGACCACAACCCCGACGTCCTCAGCATCCTCATCGGCGTCAACGACGTCTGGAGACGAGTTGAAGAAGGCGACTTGAGCGATGCTGCTGATTTAGACGAGTATGACTCGACGTATCGGCTGTTACTCGCGCAAGCGAAAGAAAAATGTAACAGCCGGTTTGTGATATGTGAGCCGTTTATGTTCTGCGACGATTTCAAAAATCCGATGTTTGCGGAACTTCGCCGTTATATTGAATCGGTTCGTCGTATCGCTGAAGATTTCGACGCCGTCTTGGTCCCTCTGCAAACTGCAATTAATGAAAAAATAAAAAAAGTTCCCCCGCAAAAATGGTCAGCCGATTCCGTCCACCCCGAACTCTGGGCACACGCCTGGCTCGCTCAACAATGGTTAATTGCAACGGGTCTTTAACGTTTAGCCGTTGTCGGTACGACAACGGCATCTTTCTTTTAAAATAAAAATCTTCGTGCCTTCGTGTCTTCGTTAAAAAAATCAGTGGAATCTGTGTAATCTGTGGTTGCTTTGAATTTTTTTTTCGCTCATAGTTTTCGCAGGCATAAGGAGATATGAAAAACCCGTAAAATTTTGATGAAAAATCAGTAAATTTGCCCTTTACAGCTTCTCAAAACGTCGTTAACCTGCCGATACTGTTTTTGGCGTGAAAACCCAATATATCGTGGTCTTCCCATTGGGGTTTACTATATATAGTGTATTTCATTATTTAGCACGGAGGCGCTATTATGGCAGAGAGATTCAGTCCCGATAATCCTTTCAGAACTACCCAGCCGCAGGGCTTTACCGCCCCTCGTTCGTCCGAACATCGCGGCCTGAAAATGGAACAGTCATTCTCAAACCCCGGCGTTCATCCTTTCGATGAGCTGCAATGGGAGGTCCGCTCCGCCAAAATCACCAATGACACCGGCGAAACCGTCTTCGAGCAGAATAATATCGAAGTCCCTACAACCTGGTCCCAGCTGGCGACCAAAGTCGTCGCCAGCAAGTACTTCTACGGCGACGTCGAGACAGGCCGGCGCGAAAACTCCGTCAAGCAATTGGTGCACCGTGTCTGCCGGACCATTGCCGACCGCGGCAGACGCGATGGTTACTTCGCCTCCGACGCCGACGCCGAGATTTTCTATAACGAGCTAACCTGGCTCTGCGTTAATCAGGCAGGGGCCTTCAATTCCCCCGTTTGGTTCAACGTCGGCCTTTACGACGTTTACGGAGTCGAAGGCGGCAGGCACAACTACCGCTGGGACCTCCAGCACAACGAAGCCGTCCCCTGCGAAAACTCTTACGAATACCCCCAGGCCTCCGCCTGCTTCATCCAGTCCGTCAAGGACTCGATGGAAGACATAATGCGACTCGCTACAAGCGAAGCGATGCTCTTCAAACACGGCTCTGGAACCGGCACCGACCTCTCCACGCTCCGCAGCTCCAAGGAAAAGCTCTCAGGAGGCGGTAAACCCTCCGGCCCCCTCAGTTTTATGCGCGTTTACGACCAGATTGCCGCCGTTATCAAATCAGGAGGCAAAACCCGCCGCGCCGCCAAAATGCAGTCATTAAAAGTCACTCATCCCGATATCAGGGAATTCATCACCTGTAAGTCCGAGGAAGAAAAAAAGGCAATCGCACTCATCGAGGCCGGCTACGACGGCGACCACAACGCCGAGGCATACAACAGCGTTATGTTCCAGAATTCCAACTTCTCCGTCCGCGTAACCGACGAATTTATGGAGGCCGTCGAAAAAGACGCCAAATGGGCCACATACGCCGTCACCACAGGCCAGAAAATCGGCGAGCACAACGCCCGCGAGCTGATGCAGCTTATCGCCGAAGGAACACGCCTTTGCGGCGACCCCGGCATACAGTATGACTCCACAATCAATCGCTGGCACACCTGCCCCAACTCTGGCCGTATCAATGCCTCGAACCCCTGCAGCGAGTATATGTTCGTCGATGACTCCGCCTGCAACCTCGCCTCATTGAATCTTATGAAATTCCTCAAAGATGACGGCTCATTCGACGTCGCAATGCTCAAAAAAGCAATCCGCATCTTCATCATTGCTCAGGAAATCCTCGTCGATAACGGCTCATACCCGGATAAATCAATCGCCATAAACAGCCACCTCTTCCGTCCCCTCGGCCTCGGCTATGCCAATCTTGGCTCGCTGATTATGGCCCTTGCCCTTCCCTACGATTCCGACCCGGCACGGGCGCTGGCCGGCACTATCAGCGCAATCCTAACCGGCACCGGATATGCTGTAAGTGCTGAAATCGCCTCAATTAAGGGCGCCTTCGAGGAATTCAACAAAAACGCCGAACCGATGCTTAAAGTCATCAATTTGCACCGCCGGCACGCCTGCGACATCCCCGAATCGCATTGCCCAGATTACCTCCGCCACGCCGCAAAGGATTGCTGGGACGAGGCCTTCGACGCCGGCTCCAAAACCGGCTTCAGAAACGCCCAGGTTACCGTTCTCGCACCCACAGGCACGATTGGCTTTATGATGGATTGTGCTACCACTGGAATCGAACCGGATATCGCACTCGTAAAATACAAACTCCTCGCAGGCGGCGGTATGCTTAAGCTCGTTAATAGAACCGTCCCGATGGCGCTCGAACGGCTGGGCTATTCCGCCGACGAAATCAAATCAATCACCGATTATATCGATGAGCACGAAAATATCGAGGGAGCGACGCAGCTCAATCCTGAGCATTTACCCATTTTCGACTGCGCCTTCAAGCCCCGCACCGGCAAGCGTTACATTCACTATCTTGCCCATATTAAAATGATGTCCGCCGTCCAGCCCTTTATTTCCGGTGCTATCAGCAAGACCATCAATATGCCAAAAGAAGCCACAGCCGAGGAAATCGCCGCTGCTTATATGCAGAGCTGGAAACTGGGCCTCAAGGCCGTAGCTATCTACCGCGACGGCTCCAAAATGCTCCAGCCCGTCTCCACCAAAAAGTACAAAGACGCAAGAGCTAAAGCTCAGGCCGCACCCGCCAAACCCTACAGACGACGACTTCCTGATACCCGCCACAGCATCACTCACAAATTCTCCGTCACAGGTCATGAGGGCTACCTGACCGTGGGCTTATACGAAGATGGACTGCCTGGTGAGTTGTTTATCACTATGGCCAAGGAGGGCTCCACCGTCGGTGGCCTTATGGATGTCATTGGAACTTGCACTTCAATGGCGCTGCAATACGGTGTGCCGCTGATAACCTTAGTCGATAAGTTCAGGCACGCACGGTTCGAGCCGGCAGGGATGACGTCGAACAGGGATATTCCCTTTGCCAAGAGCTTGATTGACTACATTTTCTGCTGGCTGGGATGCCAGTTCATGCCCGGTTACGCCGAGGTCAACACGCCCAACAGGACCGCTGCGGCGACGCCGGAGAATAAAAACGTCACGACCGCTCGGCAGGTGGTCGAAAAGACCCGCGATTTGGCGCAAAAAATCGCGAAGGTGAAAGCCGAGGTCAAGGTCGCGGAAAAGGCGAAGGTCGATGATGACGATGAGGGCTGTGAGGACACCATCAAGCCGGCGCGTATCGTCGAGATACCGGCCCGGCCCAGTAATCGTCTGGCCACTTTGGCGGACGACCGTATCGGCGCTCTTATTGCGGCTGGTGTGGCCGACAAGGACGAAGAGGGGGCGCAGTCCGATGCGGCCATTATGCAGCAGTTCAATGCCCAGTTCGAGCATTTCCAGGACGACGCGCCCGCCTGCGACATCTGCGGCTCAATCACCGTCCGTAACGGCTCCTGCTATAAGTGCTTCAACTGCGGTAACAGTATGGGATGCTCGTAGTTCGTCGTTCGTATTTCGTATATCGTAGTTCGGAATAAAGATTTTCGATTTGCGATTTATGATTGGGTCCCCTGTTGAGGGACGAGGAGAACGACACTCGGGGATCTACGCTACGCTTCGCCGGGCAGGCTGATTGTATTCAGCGGACAGGTCAAAGTTTGTAGTTCATAGTTCATAGTTCGTAGTTCATAGTTCATTGTTCGTAGCGAGAAAAGAAAAAACGCGGATGGCGGACCCCTGCCAAAGGCGTGCAGGGGCAGGCGGATTAAACGGTTTTTTTTAGACGCTGATTGCGAGGATTTACGCTGTTTTTTTCACCACGGAGAGCGCGAAGAAACACGAAGATTTTTTAGATACGGACTTGCCTGCCCTCTGGGTGAGCTTTCTTATGAACGGCGGTTCCGCCAACGATTGAGGAAAGACGAAATTATTGGGAAAGAAAAGAGTTTGGTCAAATTTGATTTATTGGATACTACCCCCTCAGATAATTTCGCAAAATGAGAAACAAATTTTTTCATTTCCTTCCTATCTGGTGCTTTTATTCCATTGGTATCTCTCCATATCTTGTAGATTTCATTATACTCAGAACCCAAAGCTATCGCTTGCAGAAGTTTTCCAAGTCCCAGTTTAAACTCACGTAACGTCTTGTCATAGTCTGGTGGTGATTTAATTTGAGTTATTGTAGTGTTTATGTCTTTTCCTAACTTTCGTAATAGTATCATCCTTTCATGATATGGCAAATTCTTGTGAGGATTTACATTTGATACGCGCAAGAGGTTGGTATTGTATATGTCTCTCATATCTTTTGGGAAAAATCCACATTTAGGGCATCGTTGGATTATGAAGGTTCTTACCTCTCCACAACGCACACATAAAGACCTATTCGAGCCACCATCTTCAATAAGGCGTTTCTCTCTAGTTTCCAACCACGCTTTTTGTTCTTGTATCATTTTCTCCAAACGTTCACTGAATATATGAGCTGGACATGGATTTTCATCATATGTAAGAGGCATAATAATTTCCAAAATTTCCTGCTTCCGTTTTTCGTCCGATTTATATGATAAACACGAAGCACGAAGACACCAATTGACTACTTCCTTTCGACAACTGTCATCGAGAGGTCTTTTTGAAATTTCCAGCTTCCATTTTGCTGCCTGTATCCAACAGTCAGGTTGAAATGGGTCATCCTCTAAGGTTTTTAACATCAATGACAATGATGTTTTTCTTTGTCCTAAAGTCCATAAAGAGTGGGCCTTTCTCATCGCATCATCGACAGGGTCAGGCAATCTTTTTATATCAGTCTCATAATAAACAGAAGAACTGAAAGCTGTTCTCAAAACCTTCACTAATTCATCTATTTGTGGTCTGTTATTCGGATGCGTTTCGAGACAGGAATTGAGGATTTTGACTATTTTTGAAGGTACTTCCAAAGGCCATGCACGATTGTGTTTTGGTATTCCCATCAAATGTGATTTAAATATCATATGGATGTCTGTAGTATTTATTGGATGCCTTCCGCTCAACAATTCTAATGCCATAATGCCAAGGGAATAAATATCTGCTTTTGCACCATTATCGCAACGACCGAGTATCTGTTCGGGTGCCATATATAATGGTGTACCTACAATAAAACGCCCTTTGTTACTTTTAATAATCATAGAATTGTGACAATTTGTGATTTTTGTTGTATTTGAGTTGTCGCTAATATTCACTAGATTATTCGTGGCAAGTCCGAAATCTGATAGTTTGGTAAGTTTATGAAAAGTAATTAAGCAATTGGAGGGTTTTATATCTAAGTGAGCAAATCCGGGTATTTCTTGGTTACACTTTAAAAGAGCACAAGCGATATCATATAAAGCTAATATCCTATCCTCTATTCCAAACTGCCGATCAGAGATACGAGTTTGTAAATCTCCTCCTTCAACATACTCCATGAGAATCATGAATTCGCCAAAATCATTTGACAGTATTTCATATACTTCTACAACTTGTCCAATATGGCGCAATTCAAACCATATGGAACACTCTTTTACTAACCTTTCTCGATCTGATTTTTCAAAGGGTATATTAGAAACTTTAAGAGCGCATGTTCGTTGATTACTCCTATCCACAACCTTGAACACTTGCCCCATTCCACCTTCTCCTATACAGGAGATAAGCTGAAATCTATCTTCTAATATTTTGTTCATTTATTGATTGTCCAGATTTGATTACACTTTTTCTGAAGATGAGATCTAGAATCACACCAACAACTAACGGCCACCATAAATGATAAAGAACAGCAAATGCACAAGCTCCCCAGTAAAAAAGAAGTGATGTTGCATGACACAACCGTTGTCCTTGTTTCAATTGTCCTGTTTGAGAATGGCCAATTATAATTGATATCAAATTTCGCAAACCAAGCCAAGCAACAATTATTATTGCTGTCCAAAAAATTATACTTTTCATATTCCTCCAATTCTTATATCATGAGCCGCGAAAAAGAGCTCTCCTAACCAAGATTCCAAATATAATAAGATTTCGCTCGGGTTTCAAGACCTAAAACTTGCCCTCGCATATTTTTGGTGGGGAAGCAATTAATACAAGTGACTGTTGTTCCTTTGCGGGTTGAATTAACGGCATAAATTCATATAATCGAAAACTAAATGGACAAAATGCTACTGCGATTGATCGGGAATTTGTAGGGAGAATATTGAGGCGAAGATGCGCAGCCCAAAGCGAAAATCAACAACCGAAGACTTTATATCTGTGGATGACGCAATATATACTCTAAGAGTGGCAAAACAGCAGTTTGACATTTGGTTGAATGTAGGAAGCATAAAAACGATAGAAATAGATGGGAAGAAGTTCATAAGCAAAACAGATTTCAGAAAACTGGCATACGATGAAAATGCTCACAAATCAGCCATTAATTTTTTAAGCTTCGATATCCAAAGACGAGAGGAAGAAAGGCTTACAAAAAATGATGAATTCATACATATCAATTCAAGAATAATAAGCAAGTATAGAGGATACATAAAAACGCTGGAATATATTCATGCTAGTTATCAAGGGCAATTGAATATATTACATACCGAATCTGCTCTAATAGCTGCTTATTTACTTTATTATAAAGTTATAAATCTTCTGTATATATCATGCACTTGTCTAGAAAATCTGTATTGGCATTCTACAGTTTTATTACGACCGATTGATGAAACGATTGATCTCGCTATATATTTCATCATAACCGAGGATACTGACGAGGGTAAAAGAAATCTTAAAAAGTGGTTCAGAGAAAATAGCATTATTTCTCATTCCATTTGTCGACAGGCTATAACAGGATACGAGAACGCTCTTTTGAATGACGGACGAGATAAGATTCATTGTGAACGCCTGAGTGAATTATACAGGAAAAAATCCAAAATGATACATCCAACACATCACGGAACAATTGAGCCGTATAGGGCAATGATAGGAGATAATTGGATAATGTATCGAGGGATTGATTATGCTGGATGTTCGTACGCTAGGAAGATTCTGGAAATTACTGAGTTTTTCCAATCAAGTATTTGGAGCGCGATCCAAGGATTTCTTACGTGTTTTTGGAAAAACATTCCGTTGAGAAAGGAAGACTGGGACGCATTGCGAATACTTGATGAAAAGTTTTATAAAGAAGTTGATAACCAATAATCAGCCCCTGCGGCGATTGAGCGGGGACAATTGCGGTTTTTGAGTGGGAACCTGCCTGCGGCAGGAGCAACCCCCCGATAAATCCCCCTTCGCCAAGGGCTACGAAGGGCAGGCATAAAGCGAACCTCGCGCAGGCACCCCCACCCCAGAGAGTGGGGCTATATACACGCAAAGCGAAAAAGGTTAAGAGGACATTGCGCGGGAATGACCCTCCTACGCCAAGAGCTATGGAGGGCGGGCATAAAGCGAACCGAATGCCGGTGACGAAGAAAAAACCCCCTGCAATGCAGAGGGCTAAATGACGAGGAAACGGCCTAATTCTGGACCCAAACGGTTGTATAATACAGTTGTATAATACAAATGTATGATACATTTGTTCGACAAAAGCGCGCAAGTCGAAAACCCTTAGTTGCCGACTTTTTAAAAAAATTTACTACCCCTTTCTCCATAAGCACTTAAGCCCATTTTCGCCCCCTTTTTACCATCAGGAAATACCTTAGTTTTCGACAAAAGCGCGCAAGTTCGCGCCATAGGATGGGGAGACCTTGTGGTCTCCCAATGGTTCGTAGTTCGTTGTTCATAGTTGGTAGTAGCAACGAACTCTGAACCCTGAACAATGAACAAAAACGAAGGAGGGTAAGAGAATGGCAAGAATTGAAATAAAGATACCAGATTGGTTAGACAGGATTTGTGTGTGGCCGATGATGTGGTATCGGCGGAGGAAATACGGGTATGACTATCGCAAAATCGACTTAGGCGACGGGCGGTTTACGATTTTAGACAAGAAAGATTACTATGAGCTTTGCAATTACAAGTGGACCATCGGCGGGCACGGGAGCAAATTCTACGCGGTGAGGGTGGTCATAGCAGGGGAGGATATAAAGACGCTGCGGATGCACAGGGAGATAATGAACGCGCCTGAAGGGCTTGTAGTTGACCATAAGAACAGCAATTCGTTAGATAATCGCAGGGAGAACCTTCGCATAGCAACGCAAGCGGAGAATATGCTGAACAGGAAAAAGAGGGCAAATACAAGCTCGCGATATATAGGGGTATGGTTCGCGAAGGAGAAGGGCAAATGGGAAAGCCGAATCACCCATAAAGGGAAAAAGGTATATATAGGCAGTTTCGAGATAGAAGAGGCAGCGGCGCGGGCATACGATGTGGCGGCGAAGAAGTACAGGGGGGAATTTGCGAGGTTGAATTTTCCTGAGATTGACAAGCCGATTAGGTAAATGTCGTATTCGAATTAGGCAACTTCCCTATGGGCAGGATTTTGATTTTTGCTGTATAACGGGTTAGGAGTAAAAATTGTTGTTTTACAGGGTTAACAGCCGGGCCTCGAAGGCATCGGCTGTTTTTTTTACAGGGGG
>JBDRMP010000113.1:0-7428 GCA_043811995.1 Planctomycetota bacterium | reverse complement strand
GGAACGACTGATTAAAACATTGAGACAGCGTTTACGACCTATGGGCTGCTTCTATGACGATTCAGCCATCGAAAGGGCTGTCTTTGGCCAATTCCTTCGCTGGCATAAAATTAAACTTACACATAATACTTGACGCTATCGCGGACAGCGTTCAGCGTATAGCGTGCAGTAAAAAATCCGTGCGAATTCGTGGTTAAACCATCATCCCTCAGGGATACCGCAGTTTTGCATTTTAATCTTTGATGTTTTATATACACCCTGTGTTTTCCTGCCTGTTTTTTGTTGAAATTAACGTCTTTTTTGTGGTCAGAACCCGCCTGTGAGCCGAAATATAGCTTATATCTCGATACCCTCCCTGCTTTGAGGAGGACAGGAAATAGGTTGAAAATGGCGCGTTTTTATGGTATGGTAGAATGGGTCGGAAATACCGGCTTTTTTTAGTAGTTTAATTGCGGGGAAGAAGTGATTCTTCGTCTCATAAAAATCAGACGGTCGTTACTGGTAACGATGTTTGCGGCCTTGTCGGTCCTGACAAGTGCTGTTTTTGCTGAGCAGCCGGTCGTTGGGCTTCAGCCGCAGGGACTTGATTACGCCGGAATATACGGGCTCAGGCAGCTTGACCCCAATCTTACCGGCGCAGGCGTCAAGTGTGCCGTGATATGCAGAAGCATTACATACATCGATGGCGAGCCGCAAAACGACTATCGGCCCGACGAAAACCATAATTGTTTCGAGAACACTCGTTTCGACTTTTATGACCAGCAGTATCTGCCGGCAGGTGTCTCTGCGCACTCGACCGCCGTCTGCTCGATTCTGTTCGGCCGAGACCCCAACGCATACAACGATGGTATAGGTGATTTTCTATACGAGGGCGTAGCGCCCGAGGCGCAGCCGGAAATCTATGAGTTCTGGCACTTCCTTATAAATAACATCTTTCCCTTTTCCGCTCCCGACGTCAACATTATCACCGCCGACATAGGGTATCAGTTTGAGGACTGGTGGACTCGCGGCTTCGAGGCGATGGCCCAGCACTACGGATTGACGGTGGTCATCGGCATAGGAAACGGCTCCAACTCCTCGGACCCGCCTTTGTATCCCGGCGCCGGCTCCAACGTTATCGGAGTGGGCGTTGTGAAATCAGCCGATACGAATGATACCGCGACCGGTCTAACGCGTTTCGCTCTTGTATATCCTGAATACTCAAGCGAAGGGCCGACCTCGGACGGGCGCTCCAAGCCGGATATCGTTGCTCCCGGTAATTGTCTTGCCGCCGTCGCGGGCGAGCCGAATCTCTATGAGCCGACGGGAACCTGGTCGAGCTTTGCCACACCGATTGTCGCGGGAACTGCCGCTTTGCTTGTGCAGCAGGCGTCAATGGAGCCGAATCTTCAGCCGGCCACGTCGAGTGAAGGCGGCAACTGCGTTATAAAAGCCGTCCTGCTTAATTCCGCAACCAAGCTGCCCTATTGGCACAAGGGCCTTCTGACTAAAGATGACGACCACGACGTGCCTCTCGACTGGCTTCAGGGTGCGGGAATGGTCAACGCCCTTGCTGCGCACAATCAGTTATCAGCAGGTCGCCGGCTGCCCGGGAACTGCCCCCCTGCCGGCTGGGACCTTAACAAACTCAACCTCGATGAAACACCCGCCAATACCTATAAAATCAGAATACCGGAACCGGCGGACAAGATGATTTCCGCGACGGCGGTCTGGAATAAAAACTTCGCCGGCGATTATCCCTTTGAGCACGAGAGGGAATTAGATGCCGACATTCGTCTCGAGGTCTGGGCCGTCGATTCGAATGAGCCGAATAATTATTACCTGCTCGATTTCAGCGACAGCCGAGTTGACAACGTCGAGCATATTTACTGTCCGGCGGACGCCAACTTCACAGAGTATGAAATCATCGTATTATACAGCGATGACCACGACGTCAACCAGCCGGCAGCTACCCCGCCATACGCGCTTGTATGGAACGTAGCACAGGCGCCGGCCAGGGATGATTCTCTCTGGCTCGACCTCAATGCCGACGGCGTCGTTGACGACCTCGATTTAGTGGCGCTGCTCGACAACGTGCTTGCAAGTGTTGAGACGCCCCAACGCTACCTGTTTGGCGACATCAACTCCGATGGCGTCCTGGACCTCAACGACATCCAAATTTTCTTCAAATACCTCGATAACACCGCTGAGCAAAACGTCGAAGAATTAAAAGCGGAAGATGCCAGCCCGGTATTGCAACGATAACAAAACCTCTCGTTGAGCTTCCCACAACCCACTGACTGATTGAGTAACCTGTTAAACAGCCCGCTTGCGACAAAACCCGCTTTGGTGTATTTTAGACCTTCGTGGAAACCAAGGTAATAAAACTCGACGCCAACAATATAGACGCGACGGCGATAAAAGAAGCCGCGGAAGGGTTAGACGCAGGCGCTCTGGTCGCGTTTCCCACCGAGACCGTTTACGGCATCGGCTGTCGGGTCAGCAATGACTCGCTGGCTCGGCTCGACCGGCTCAAAGGCCGGCCCGCCGATAAATACTATACCCTTCACATCGCCAATCCCTACGATGTCTCCAGGTATGTCCCCACAATGGGTTTGCGGGCGAAAAAACTTGTCAAAAACGCCTGGTCTGGGCCGCTTACTATAGTGTTTGGACTTGACGAAAGTGATATCGAGCGGCAAAAAGCGAAACTCCCGCCGGAGGTTTTTGATAATCTTTACCGCGACAATTCAATCGGGATTCGCTGCCCCGACAACCCTATTGCCTCGATGCTGCTGTCGCAGACGACCAGCGAGGTAATAGCGCCGAGCGCAAATGTCAGCGGGCAGGCGCCCGCCGTCGAGGCAGGTCAGGTTGTAGAGCAATTCAGGGGGCAGCTCGAAAGAGTGCTTGATGGCGGGCGGTGCAAATATGCTAAAAACAGTACCGTCGTCCGGCTCGACAAAACCGGCCTTGAGGTGCTAAGACAGGGCGTTTATTCCCAGGCACAAGTCCTTGATATGGCAAAGGTTACGATACTGTTTGTATGCACGGGCAACAGTTGCAGAAGCCCTATGGCCGAGGGACTGTTCAAGAAATATCTTGCGGAAAAATTGGGCTGTGCCATTGACCAGCTTGAGGAAAAGGGTTATATAATTACATCTGCGGGAACGCTCGGTATGGTCGGTTTTCCCGCAAGCGCCGAGGCCGTCAGGGCCTGTGCTGCAAAGGGTGTTGATATCAGTAACCACAGAAGCCGTGCCCTGACCGGACTGCTGATAGAACAAAGCGACGTTGTGTTCGTAATGGCACAGGGACACCGGGAGGCAGCGACGGAAATCAGACCAGAGTCGGCTGATAAGTGTTTGCTGCTTACGAAAGACACTGATATCCCGGACCCGATAGGACAGTCACAGGTCGTTTACGACGAATGTGCCGAATTGATTGACAGGATGATAAAAAAAAGATTAGGCGAACTGGTGCTATGAAGATAGCGGTTGGAAGCGACCATCGTGGCTACAAGGTCAAAGAGCTGATAAAAGCGATAGTGACTCAGCTCGGCCACGAGTGTATCGACGTTGGAACAGTCGACAATAATCCCGTTGATTATCCCGACTTGGCATATCTCGCCGCCAGGGCCGTGGCCGATAAAAAGGCGGACAGGGCCATCCTCGCCTGCGGCACCGGTATAGGAATGAGCATCAGCGCCAACAAAGTAAAAGGCATCAGGGCCGCCCTGTGCTACGACGAGCTAAGCGCCCGTATTTCACGCCACTATAACGATGCAAACGTGCTTTGTGTCTCAGGTGAGCTTTTAGGCGAGGTGCTTTTACGCAGAATGGTCGAGGTATGGCTCGGCACCGATTTTGCCGGCGGCAGACACCTCAGGAGAGTAAGGAAAATCGAGGCCATCGAAGACAATAAAGACCCCACATCCATAAAGAACAACACCGATTAAACTGCCCCTTACCACTAAGACACCAAGACACTAAATTTTAATTTAAAAAAATTCTTTGTGTCTTCGTGCCTTGGTGGTAAAAATCCTTTCCTCCTTTTTGGATTTCCCGAAATATTACTTATATTTTAAGTGGAACTATGAGGAAACTAACGCCTTCTCTTCTCCTCTCTTCTTCGTAGGGGACGGGGTTGCTGACCGAATGGTTTGTGCAACGAGGGGGACCTCGTCTCCTTTTTTTAATCCTCTTCTGTGGGATTTGCAAGTTTGTTGTTGTAGCTTCCAAAATGAAGAAGGGCTACAGGTCCTGCACGCTGTCCTTATTCGTAATCGTGTTGACAATATTCGCCTACATACCGGCCAGCCAGGCGTCGGCAAAGGCCTGCAGGTCATCGAGCGAAACTATCCCATCACGATTGAAGTCGAAGCCATAACACCAGTCGTTGCCCGTGTTACAGCCGCTTTGCTCCCACTGGGCCGCAAAATCAGCAAAGTTCTCGAAATCAAGACAGCAGGGTGACAGATATAAACCGTCGATAATCTGCTGAGCTATGCCCGGCCCCTGCCAGGCAACCGCGACGTTATCGCCACCGTCACCGTCCTTATGCAATACCTCTATATAATACTTTTGACCGGCCGTCAGCGAAATCGGCGACGACTGCTGCTCGGCATACTTGGTCCAGTAGCGTGAGGGAGTATAGCCCGATACGTATGCAATTAGCGAAACATTCGCCGGATTGTCATCCGTGCTCAGCCACAATTCGCTGTCGTTATCGCTTGCAATCCAGAACGTGTAGCTGCCGGTAGCCACGGGATTGAGATATCCTCGAATACGAGTGCCGTAATAATCATCCCAGTTTATGGGTCCTTCGAGAGTTATAAGCAACTCCTTGCCGCTCGGATTGTCGGGATAATTAACGTCCGATGTCAAATCACTGACCACAGTCCCCGTTATCCCCGTCCACCATTCGCACAGAATTGCCCCTGTGCCTGGTGCGCCGGCGGACGAGGCCGAAACCTCATTGGAGACATCGGATTCGTTAAACGCCGTATCTACCGCCCTGACGATGTAGTAATAAGTTGTCCCAATGGAAACATCTGTGTCGGTGTAATTTGAAACGGTCACAAGTGAACCGTTGATTTGCTCATAGTAGCCGCCCGAAGGCATACGCCAGATGTTGTAGCCGGCTATGTCGCCTTCTGTGTTGTCGTTCCAATCGAGCAAAATCGCGCCGACACCCGCAGTGGCCGATAGTCCCGTCGGCGCCGCAGGAGGCGTGGTATCTCCACTAATATCAAAGGCCTCCATAGCCATCAGCATATTGACGTTGCTCCAGTCCCCGGAAATCGGTTCGAACAACGCCCTACCACTGACTCCCCCCGCTTCCCAGACCCATGTCGGCTCCCAGTAGAAAACGCCTATCCCCTTTCCACCGGGCGTGTCTTGAACCCGCTGTATTACTCCTTCCAGATATGCCTTCTGGCTTTCAGGGGTTTTCCCTGAACCGGTGTAGTAGTCACCGGCCTCCGCGACGACGATATCGTGAGGATATCTCGCGGCCGTGTTATTCAGGCAATACGCCAAGTCATCGAGCGTGCCGTGCCACTCCGGGTAGAAGGATTGGCCAATGACGTCAAATTGCACGCCGTATGCTATCAGGTTATCAAAAAACCACTGGGTGCCTGCCCAGTCACCGCCCCTGTCAATATGTATCATAATTTTCGGCATTGGCTCGGTCCCTCTGCCGTCGTTGACGCCGGTTATGCCTGCGTTTATAAGGTCGACAAAATTTGCCCAGCTTCCGCTGGATATTTGTCCGTCCGGCCAGAGCATACCATTGATAACCTCATTGCCAATCTGGACCATATCCGGCATAGCGTTATTCGTCCGAAGGTGCGAGATGACGTCGCGTGTGTAGTCGTGAACAGCGGTAACCAGCTGCGAATGATTGTAACTTGCCCAGGCGGCGGGGGTGTATTGCTTCCCGGGGTCGGCCCAGGTATCCGAGTAATGGAAATCCAGCAGGAATTTGAACCCCTCGGCCTTGACCCGGGTGCCGAGAGTAGTCACATAGGCAAGGTCCTGGCACACGCCGTATAGCGAACCGCTTGGGTTGTTAAAAATCCGGATACGAATCCAGTTGAGGTCGTGGTTCTTGAAAATGGTCAGCACATCCTTGGGCACGCCATACTCGTTATAGACGACCCCGTCTGCTTCCTGTCGTGTTTGTATAGATATATCTGCGCCCCTCATAAACTCGGCACAGACGCCGTCCTCTGCTGTAATGATTAACCCTGCAAGTAACAGAGAAAATATACCGTATGTGAGCTTATTGTGCCTTGTTCTTGTCATTTTTTATTGTCCGCATTGGGGTCCAGGGTATGGCTTGCCGTGCTGTTTATGATACTCCCAGAACGTGCTTGTCTCCGTAATCCTGTCGTAAGTATTATCACCGACATAATGCCAGTCGATGATTGCGTAAATGTCCTTCAAAATAACCCCCGCTGCTGTCTTGCGATAGCAAGACGCGGGGGCAAACTTTCTCTTCGACCTCATCACCAAAACCTCCAAAATATAAAGACCGTCTCTTAGACGGCTTAAAAAGTACGCAATTCGACCTTCTTCGCCGGAGGGATGTGTTGGCAGATATAGCAGGCACAATTAGTCATTAACCTAAACCTATATTCTCTTCTTAAGATAAGATTATCAAAAAAAGGGCGTTGTTTCAAGGATTATTTTTGGAAAAAAGGGGAGAAATAGGGGTTAAAAGCCGGTTTTTGCCCATTAACCCATCAAAAGGTCAAATTGCTCGGGGCTAAGCGACTGTCTGAGCTTTTGCAGACCAACCAGCTCTATTTGCCGAACCCTCTCTTTGCTAAGCCCCAAATCATCACCAATTTGCTTCAGCGTCTTTTTGTTCTTCTTTACAAGGGTTCCCTCAAGCCCGAAGTGGTTTATGATTATGTACTGCTCACGCGAATCGAGGTTGTTCCGTATCATTTGAATAAGGTCGTGCCTTGCCCTTTCCACGGCCGATGCGTCCATCGAAGCCGGTTTTAGCTCCTGTTCAAACTCGCCCGGAGAAGGAGCGGCCCTGTCAATCCTCACCCTTTGGCCCGGCATCCTGTGCGCAAAATCCTTGCTGATTGCCCAGCTTGCATACGTTGAAAACCTGAAGCCCTTGGTATAATCGAATTTCTCCACCGCCTGCATCAGTGAAACGTTTCCCTCGCTGACGAGGTCCGCCAGGTTCGCCCCGGTTATCGTGTGCCTGCTGGCGATGCTCACGACCAAACGAAGGTTCGCCTCGATTATCGCCCTTTTTACCGCCTCCGCCACAGCGAGATATCTTTCAATCTCATCCAGCCGGGCGCTGGGAATACGGCCCGGTTTGATTTGTTCCCTGATAATATGGGCGCGATATTTCAAATAGTTATATTTTCTAAATAGCTCCATCTCTGCCTGACGATTCAGCACCGGCGTGCCCTTAAGT
>JBDRMP010000112.1:0-27814 GCA_043811995.1 Planctomycetota bacterium | reverse complement strand
CGGCCTTCATCGAATCGAAGCTCCCTGACATACAGACACATAAACAACCTCCATGCAAAAAACGAACTGAATTGTTTGACTGTGTCTGTCTATATAATAGCAAATTGGCCATGGCGCAAGTTTAATCCTGACAAAATGTTACACTACCTTTTTGGAAACGGCACTAGGATTAACCAGCAGAATTAAAAGTGCTATGATCACCGTGATTGCAATGCCGGTCAGGAAATTCTCTCGAAGCCAGTTAGCTTTTTAAGAGACACGCATATCTTCCTTAAGCTACCGAACTTGTCAGAACAACCGATATTATAAAACGGGAATCCGGCGGGTCAAAAGCCCGGATTCCGCATCTCCCTATGGGATGCCCAAGGCAAAGTGCGGAATGACAAGATATTGTAGGATGGAGCTCGCTCCACCCTACAATTATCAGTTATCTATTCAGTAGCCAGTTTTCGCTAAGGACATCGAGGTCCTTAGCGTCTATTACTCCATCGGGCGGGTTGCTGATGTCGCAGAGTTCATTATAATTCTGGTCCATCTGTGCCAGTTCGGTCAGCCACGCGTTAGCCATGACGGCGAAGTCGAGGAACTCAACGTCACAATCGAGATCGATGTCGCCCGGGCAATAGTGACACACTTGTTCGCTGGCCCAGTCGCTCGCTTTAAAGCCAGAGTCGATAGTCTTGACGCTCCAGTAGTAAGTATCTATCGGCACGTTGAGGAACAGCTGAGTAGCCTGTCCGTGGTTGCCCATGAGCGGCGTGCTGTAGGTGCCGGAAAGGATATCATTTTCGCCCGGCTCTGTGCCAACTCGCACCGCGTAATACAGGCCTGCAAGCGGCGTCTCGTTATCTTCGGTGCCGCTCCATTCGAGAAGTATGCCGCCATTGACATCGTCGGGCGTGCAGGTCAATGAATTCGGTGCGGATGGGCTGATGTTCGAGAGGCCGCCTTTGTTGCTGTAAAGGCGAGCGTAGGTTGTTGACCAGTCGGCACCTGTCATGAAGAAATCAAGGTCGCCGTCGTCATTTACATCTGCGAAATTGACTGAACCTTCACGAACGCCCGTGAGCGTATAGTCGAGACTGAAGCCTGAGCCGGTATTCTCGTAGAACCTCGTGTGGAGAGAGCCGCCGTCGTATCCGCATAAAACAAGGTCGAGGTCGCCGTCGTTATCGTAGTCGCCCCACGCTACGCTGCTTCTATACACATTCGTAAGTCCAGCACTGGTGTCGGTGAACACTCCGCTACCATCATTTTCATAGATCAGGCTCTTTTGTGAACCCGCGCCATCACTTCCGGTTATTGCCAAGTCCATATCGCCATCATTGTCATAATCTCCGAACGCCACGTCTGAATAATTGACGCCGTTGAGGCCGTGGGGCCCGTCATCGGTCAGCGTACCAACAGGATTGTTTATATAGAAGATGGCCTGTTGAGTGGCTCCATCGTGTCCTGTAAGGAGAAGATCGAGGTCCGCATCGCCGTCTATGTCGGCCCAATCGGCTGAGCCGGTGTGAAGGCCAGTAAGAGAAGTCGCAGAGTCAGCGGTAAGCGTGCCGAGCGGATCATTCTTATAGAGAATCGAATTGGGCTCGGTACCATCGTAGCCGATGACAACCAGATCGAGATCACCGTCGTTATCGTAATCGCCCCACGCAATGGTAGCGTTACTTACGCCAACGAGAACCTGATTGGTATCATTAGTGAGCGTTCCGGTTCCGTCATTTTTATAAATGCGTGCGATGCGAGTTGAAGCGTCTGTTAGTCCCGCCATCGCGAGATCGAGGTCGCCATCGCCATCGTAATCCCCCCACGCCAGGCCGCCCCCGCTTTCGTTGGAGATTCCCGTCAGGTTGGCTTGGGCTTTTTGAACGAGCGTGCCGCCCTGATTTTCGTATGTGAGTGTGACCCAGGTCCATGGGCCGAGATAAGGATACTTGCCGCAAATTACAAGGTCGAGGTCGCCATCGTTGTCGAAATCACCCCACGCCGAGTCGCTATGCCAAACTCCCTGCAGGTTCTGTTCGTTCTGGAAGGAGCGTGGGGGTGGTACCTCGGTGCCCTGGTAATTGTTTGATATTGGATATGGAATCAGGCCCATTCCCGCCCAGTTAAGCTCGAACTCTTGCGGTGGTCCTGCGGGGATAAGCTCATATGGTCCGGGAAAGACGGTCCACCATTCGCTGAAATTCCAGATGTCGCACACATCATCCGGCAGGCCGTAAGCGTGGCCGAAGCGAAGATTGCTGATTTGATAAACTTCGGTCGCTTCAAAATGCGGGCTTACGATTACGTTGTGCCACTCGGGGTCCTGGTCGTAATCATATTCCTTGACCCAGCGGAATTCGCCGTCGTTGCCATCCCCATCGGTGACATCCATCGCACCATAGATATATCCGCCGGTCATGTTAGGATCGTTCGGTTCAAACGGATTAGAGCCAAGCTGATTATGGAGGCAGTCTATACCGAAACTGGGAAAGTTTGTGTAGATGCCGGGGAAGCCTACATTTTTGTACCAGATACCACCTCCGTCGCCACTGCCGATTTCAGTCGTGATCGTAACAGATGCTCCGTAAGGGACTGGATTGTCACTAAGGTCCCAATCGACAGTAAGCACCTTGGGGGTACCGATGTTTTCCTGAATTGCGGGTACGGAGTTTGTATCCCAGTCGATATAGGTTTCGTAAAGGAGCAGAGTTCCGCTGTCAGGGCCCACGACGTAGTGCAATTTGGTGGCATCGGGAATGATGCCGGGTTTTGTCACTTTGTATGAGCCGATTATTCTTTGACGCCTGGTATAAGTAGTCTGAGGGTCTATCGTAGAGCGAGCCAAGGTTGAAATACACCTTATCCACGGATCAAGCCCGCCGGGGCCGCCGTAGTTCAGCGTCCAGGCTTTTTTCCCGCTTACGGTAGTGTATGTATAAGTGTAGGTTTGCAGGTCCGGTAAGCCGTCCTGGCCATCACCAAGGTCGGAGTCAGACATGATGATCTTCGTTGGATTGTTCTGAATTGGCCAGTCATAGTTTTCAGCGGTGCGGCCTTCATCGCCCCACACAGGCGTGACATGGCCTATGTTGTAGCTGGCCCAAAAGAAAGCAACACCGGCATATTCGCACTTTCGAATCTTATTACCTATGATTTGCGGGACATTTGAACTGCTCCATGGAATGTTTATATCCCTATTGCCTCTGACCCCCACCCATATATACGGATTTGTTGGCCAGTTATTGTGACCGGAAGAGAGCCACCATTTTATTGCGGTATCAGGCCAGCCGGGAGTCTGTATGCTCCAGTTACCTGTTATTTGAAGGTAGATCGAGTCTGCTCTCGCCTGGATGCTTGAGCCCGTCCCATAGCCAGCAGCAGCGAGCATATTCGCAGCTGTAGCCATCCAGCATGAATTTGAGCCCGAGTGGCCGTGGAAGTATTTATCAACATCAGGAGGGTTCGACATCTTTGTATAAGTGTAGTCGTTCCAGCTGCTCCAATAGAGCTGTGCGCCGCCCCAAGCTCGAATAGCGCTTTCGCAGCCGCTGATAGCTTTGGTGCGCAGGTAATACGTGCCGGGCGGGAGATTTACATCTGGAAAATCAAACGAGTATAGGTGCCCGTCGCACCTGCCGTTGTTTTCGAAGTTGTCCGTGATTTGCGCGCTGGTAAGAACATCATTGCCATCGCTGCTCAAGCAAATAGCAACTTCAAAAGTCTCCTGGCCGGCGTCATCGTTATTATCGTCGAGACAGAACATGGTGACGTATCGCGCCATGGTTTGCTGATATAACTGGAATTTTGTTGTGACGAAGTCACCAGCATTCCAATAGTGCTGGCCGTTGGGGACATCAATCTGTCTTACCTGTCGTCCATGGCCTACCTTGCTGTCCGTTATCGGAGCACCGCCGTAGAAGATGTACGCCTTGCCCCAGGTTTCCGCGGGAGCACCGGATAACACTTTGGTTCTGAGGTAGTACGTGTACACATTCCAGAGCCTTGTATCTGGGATGTCAAAGAGATAGAGGTGCGTATCATAATTCACGGCGTCAGTCGAATTGAAATCCTCCGCAAGGTTGGCAGAAGCTTCGCGCCACCAAAGCGTCGCTTCAACGACATCCGTGCCCGCTGCGTCATGCGTGATCGCGACCTCGAACTCTTCGTTGCCGGCGTCATTTTGCTTGTCCGCGAGACATTCAAGAATAATAAAATTGACGATCATGTGCTCGGGCGGATTAATGGGGGTCGTGACGAAGTCGCCGTTGGGCGAATAGACCTGCCCATCGTTGAAGTCGACCGTGAAGTAGCCGCCTGCGAAAACATTCGTAATAGTGCAGCAAAAGACGATGGCCAGCACGATAAATAAAGATGTTCTGCTCAGCTCATAATTTGAAGATTTCATGATAGACCCCTTGTGTCGATTGGGAATAAGCGAAATATATTTCATCTCCTCGCATGGTTGCTGGCCTAATGGCTCAGTGCGACGTGCAACTCGCAGTCGTGTATGGCGGCGGCGAAAAGCCCGTCCGCACATCCTTCATCTCTCAACGAGTATAGTTAATACCTGATCATAGCAGGATTTTAGCCAAAAATCAAAGAAATTGTCGCCGCGCATAAACAGCGAAAACAAGCTGAAAACGAGGATTTGATATGCGTTATTATACTTCGCGACGCTATCCGTTTCTCTTGTCTGACATTTCCCATTTAAACGCTCAAAAAACATAATTCAACTGGAATTTCCCATATTATAATGCCTGTCTACGCAATCAAGCTTTCTAATTCCATGATAGTATCAAAACCTTATTTCAGTCGCAATCGGTAAAATTTTAACGACCTTGCGGCTGTAAAAAGTGAGGGAAATCCGTACAACTATACTACAACCCAAAGGTTAAATAACGTATAAAATCGCAAAAATAGTGAATCCATAAGGTTTGTAATATCAAAGACTTAAAAAATTCCCAAAGAACACAAACATTTTATATATCCGTTCACCGTTGTAAGAACATGTTGGTAAATTGTACGTTGCTTGTTCAAGCATAGATAAAATTGTCCCTGAAGTTGCCCTCAAATTGCCCTCAAAATCAAGTCTGAGATAGTAAAAAATCGTGTAGGAATAGTAAATCAATGAGAGATTTTAAGTCCTTACTATCATTTGAATTAAGCTGTAAAATCAGGTTATTGAGTACTTTACAAAGAGAGGCCAAATCGAATCCCGGCCTCTCCGTTCTACGCTGCGCTACGAACGGCGTGGCCGTTTTTTATTGCGCGACGAACGGCACTACCGTTAGAGTTTGAAGCATTATGAAAAAAACAAGCCCGCTCTTTAAGAGCGGGCTTGTCTGTAAATCAACTGTTGGTTGTCGGCTGCTTAGGGTTTAAATACCCTGTAAGCGTGTCACAACATACGCCGCAACGTTATTGTTATTGCTTTCCGTGATACCTGCGCCATATTTGCCCATAACAAAAGCCAGTGAATCGCCTACTGGCGAACCGAGCTGGTTATCCAGAACGGAAGCATACTGAACGAACGCGTCAATGTATTCCTTCGCCAGGGCATACTGACTTCCCTCAGGGGCATTTTCGAATGCCATAGCAATAGACGCTTCCGTTTCCGGCGTCATAGGCGCATTTGCCGGCGCCATAGCGTTGAACGCCTGGACCATAGCCGCCATCCTTGAGCCATCTTCATCCCGCAGAATTTTAGCGGCGTTGATAAGCGACGCACACGCCTCGCAGGGCTGTAAGCTCGGATTAAGAGCCAAAGCATTGCCTATACCGACCTGAAGAGTTTCCTTCGCAATTCCAAGCTCAGCGGCCGCCGCCTGCGTCAGCGCGGGACAGCCCTCTACTCTCGGAATCTGAAACTGAGGAAGTGGTGCAACAGGAGCAAGAAGTTCTTCTTCCTCCTCGCACGGACAGGGTGGGCACGTCGGACAATCCTTGCGCTTGGAGTAGTCGTCAATTATCAAGGTTGAGGTGCCGTCAGTTACAGCTACAGCATCATTTTCAGTCAGGCAATATTGAGAATCTACATGTACCCAGGGGCTTCCTTCGGCCCATGCTCCTATCCCGTTACCACGGTAGAGGCCCTCAACGTCAGCGTAAACATCACTGGCGTAGACCTGAGTAGTAGCAGTGTTGAGTTCACCGTTCCTGGCCCAGGATTTTATCTTGGCTACGCTGTTGTCGCCGTATCCTTCTACGGAAACCTCACCGGGTGCACAGACCACGGTATCTGCTGTGTTAGAGCTGCCCTCGCCATACGCGCCGTATGCATGAGACATTATCCGGGCATCACTGTCGGGCCCATCAGCATATACCATAACGTCTCCAGGAGGCAGAAGCCCTTCATAATCTCCGCTTTCCTTTATCGCAGCCACAGCCGCAGGGCTAAGGTCAGCGCCGGCTGCAACGCCAACACTGGCTGTGTTGGTGTAGGCATTATATGCCTCGGCTGTTATGCCGGCACTACCGACTCCTTCGCCCGTAATGTCTGCTACAGCAACGCTGCCCGCTTTAGAGACAGCAACTGTCTCGGCGTTGGCGGTTGAATCATCAGCCACATCCTGCGAGGCCGCAGCTTCTGAGTATATCTTAGCTTCGCCGCCCATACCCTGTATGTAGGTATCGTACACGTAGGGGTCAAAGCCGGCGGCTACTAAAACATCGCCCACGGCACAAACGCCGGTAAATGCGTCGTTAAAATAGCCATCGAGGGCCTCAGAGCCGATTCCGGCATAGCCGCCGTTTCCAATTACCGCAATGTCACCTTTGGTGCAAACCACTGTACTGGCTGTGTTAGTGTTCTCGGCATACTGAGCTTTAGCTGCTATTGAAGCTGAAGCTTCGGTGTAGTCACCACTGACGGCTAATACTTCAACACCTTCCTTAGCACCAATCTTAACATCGGCGTTGTTATTATAGCCACAATGGGCTATGGCCTCTATTGAAGCAACATTGCCATACGGCCAATCCTGATTGTCGAACCATTCACCTTCGCCTTTTACCGTAACATAGCCGTCGGCGCAAATCAAAACTTCGGAGGTATTAGTCATGCCACCCGAGGTTTTAGCTTGTATTGAAGCTTTATAGCCCTCATATTTGGCATCCTGGCCGTCAGCAATAACCTGAACATCACCGCCGCTGTTGACCGTTACAGTAGCAGTGGCATCATTTTCACCGTTACCGACGGCTTCAGCCACTACTTTGTCTGTTACAGTAACATCACCAGCAGCGCTAATATCAACTGTGGCAACGGCATCAGAGCCGCCATCGGAATAGGCCTTCACCAGCGCCGATGACCAGATATCACCGGCGGCGAGAATTACGCGTGCCACGTCATCATCTGAATCTTCACCTACCCTGATTCCGTCGCCGTCTGCATCGTTATTAACTACGAAATCACTCGGAACTCCAGTTCCCATCGAAGTTTCAACAACAACAGTTCCGCCGGTCTCACTGATAAATACACTGTCTCCAGCGGCCATAACCACCAGTTCATCTGCTACCAACGCTCCTTTGTTAATCACGTTTTTCCCTATAAGAGCAATCACTTCGGCTGAAATATCAGCATAGTTCTTTACATCTCCTGTATTTTCATTGCTGCCATCATAAAATGTATAGGGCAACCCGTTCAGAAAGTCCTCGTCATCAAGCTTCAAACTCGATGCGACCAGTTGCGAAACGTTGATGATTGCAGTCTTGCCAAAAACAATACCGGCGGGATTAATCATAAAAATCCGCATCCCGTCGGCGCCACTGAGAAGACCGTCAAATTGCGTCGGCGACAATGTGCCTTCCCCTACCACTCTATTTAGCACGGCTGCGCTGCTCAAACCCCCTGCATAACCAAAGTTAAGACTCTCACCATCCACAGTATTCAAGCTGTCCCAGTGGATGATAGATTCCATCTGGCCAACAATTACCGTGGTACTGCTACCGGGAATAATATCCGCTCCAGGTGCCGAACCTCCTACCTGAAACTCTCCGCCTTGCGGCGCAGCCATAGCCACCCTAACGGGAATGAAGAACAGCAGAGAGTACACCATCCAGCAGGCAACAATCTGCCTCAAATAATACCTTCTCGAAATCTGCCTCATTTTAACCATTGTTTTTCTCCCTACTTTATGTGATTTTTACCAAATAGAATGTTTCTAAACTATCCTTCGTTTCTGCAACCAGCCAACCAAACCAACACCGATTCCAGCCAGCACAACAGCACCAGGCGCAGGGATAGGAGCGGCAACAGTAACGGTAATGTTGTCTAAAGCTGCATAGTCCTTGCCTTTAACAGTATCTTCCCAATAGAGACTTCGGATACCTGAACCGGAGAGTGTGATAGGGCCTGCAGGATAGCCAATATACGTATCGGCCTGGAAGAAGGAATCCAACGGGTTGCCTGAAGCATCTTGTGCCTCTATCAAGATGCTGCCGGTATTACCACCGTAGATGAACGTAAAGGACTCAACATCGAAATCAAAGAACAGCTCGGCCGCTTGCGAAGGAGTATCATCTGGGCCGAGTATATCGAAACTACCTCCACTTGCTCCTGCGGCACTGAACTCAGTGTCACTGGTGCCAATGAAAATCTCGCCAACAAAGGTCACGCTGCCATACGGCGTCACGAGCGGCGTGGTGCCAAGATTACTGCCCGTAGCCGGTGTATCCGCATTTAGAATAAAACTCGGCATTGCAAATGAATTCGCAGTGAAAGCGAAACTCAGTATCACTGCTGTACAAATTGTTGACTTTGTCAAACTTACTATACTTTTGTGTTTGACTAAACAGGTTTTAATTAAGCTTTTCATGGCTTCACTCCTTCTAACAATTAACTCTGAAATATTTTTAGTTCCATCTTCACCATAACTATTTCCATACCCATATATTCTTCCCGACCAAACCGTCGGTTTACCATCTCATCATTAAGCTGACGTTCAACCTGCCCTTGCCTTCTTCCGTGCCAGTCGCATCCTCAAGTGGAAATCCGTAATATACGGCTCCAACGAAGTTATCTCCAAGCTCAGTAAGCAAGCCGGGACCTACTGAATAAAGGTCCTGCGATTTATCCTCGCCCGCCACGGGGCTTTTTATTATGGCCTGGCCATAATCGAAGAAAACCAAAGGAGCAAGCTTCCTCAGGAAGGGTTTCTCCTTCGATATGTCCCTCGATTCCTCTACGGACATCCCATGCCTTACCAGGTCGAATTCATACTGGACCGATGCGAGTATCCCGCCGTCGGCTACAATCCTGCTCTCCTTGTAACCTCTTACAGTGTACATTCCTCCGAAAGTAGTCATTTTCGCCGGCACCAATCTTTCGGTCGGCTCTATCCAGCGAAGTGAGGCGCTTAAACGCTGGACTTTGGCGGGGTCTAAGTATTGGGTATGACTGGCAGCCGTAGTGTATATGACAAAATCCTTTTCCGCATTTGTTCGTGCACCGGTGAGTGTTGCTGAATCCCAAAAGCTGCTCTGGTCTGACCCGCCGACGCTGTCAACACGGTCAAATGTAATAGATGTGTTTGCCATATCAGTTCGCCTGTGCAAATCGACGCCCACCCCCCACAGGTCCATATCAACTTTTGAGCCCAGTATCGAACTGAATATGGACGAAGAAACCTTGCTTTCTTCATAACTTAGCGAACTCTTAACGTCAAAGAACCATCCGCCTGTCTGGAAGACGTTGTAGCGCAATTCGCCGCCATACACATAACCATGACCTAAGAAATCGATGCCTCCGCCGCCGGTAACGTCAAAGTCGCTGTAGGCCGCAAATAGTTTTAGACGCAGGGCAGGCCCCAGAAGCGGGAAATCGTAACTGCCATATACGGAATAATTGTCGGTAAAACCTGAATCCCAGGGCGCCTGATGATATATTGTAAGCGTATCATCAAAACCCAGTAAATTCGTATTAATTAGACCAACACGAGGGGCCCACTGCCTGTCCTCGGTGCCGGCATTGTCAACCTGCACGAACCAATGCCAGGGATTGGCCTCGTAAACGTTATAACCAACGGAGAGAGTATTTGGTTCTGCCCCTTTTGACACCGTCGCCGATATGTATCTGTCGGGGTTAAGATTAAGCAGATTAACGTATTCCTCAAGTTGCTTCTGCTTTCCCACTTCTCCTTCCTTGAAAGGCGTCCATTTCCGCAGGAATGATTCGCTAAGATATCCTTTTCCCACCCGCACATTTTCCGGGGTAAAATAGCTTGTAGTGACTGAGCTAACCACAGCTTCAGTAACCTTTATGAGTAAAACATCGTCTCGCAACTTTCCACCCTCAAGGGCGTCAGGCGGAACAGCCACAAATATACCGGAGTAACCCTTGTTTTTGTAAATTCCAAGTATGCATTGGGTAAGACCCCGAATAGTCCTCGCGGTAATCTGACACGGCTGACCTGGGTTTTCTATCAAATCTCGGACTGGTCTTAAATCATAAAGGTCCGCACTTGCTGCCTTTTGCAGCGGCGCTGCGGAAGCATTGAAAACCAAGGGAATCGATGACAATATCTCTTCAGTAGATATCAGGTTGTTGCCGGTAATAACAAGCTCCTTTGCAGTCATCAACTGACTTGTATCCTCAGGAAAACTCAGTTTTGCAATTTCTTCAGGACTGATGTCCATACGAGGTTTTGCCAATTTCTCCTGCTTTTCTTCCTTGGCCTTCTCCTCAAGCTTCAGCTGGGCCTCTGTCTTCGCTGTTTCCGTAATATCAGCGGACTCGCCTTTTACGTCTCCCACAACAAAGCAAAAGACAACACAGCATAAAAGAGAAAACCACTTCTTCCAAATGTAGCCATTCATAAATAAATCTCCCTTCACCAACTTTGCCATAAATGCCATATTTGAACTAACCAAAAGCAATCCTCTCCTAAGGAAAAAGAAGACCGCTCAACAGCAATTTATGGCAATATTATCACGATTTGATCTCGAATGCTACTGATTTTTCTCCTCAGCTTCAAAATTATGTTCGATATCAATACTGATAAAGGCGTTTTCCAGAAAATCTTCCCTGCACTCTCAATTCCGTTTAGCTCCTAATATACTAACAAAATAGCCCAAACCAATGCAAGAACTTTTTCCATTTTACCCTATTTTCCTATATTACCATCGCTCCTCGCCCTATGGAATGACAATGATTGTATTAAATTAAAACGGGGTTTTCAAGCTGTTTCTCGGGTGATTTAGCACATATAAACAGTTCGCAACTATAGCTATAATAAATGCTTACGGCTATTTATGGGATTTGCTTACTAAACTGTCGTATGGGGTAAACCCGTCCCCAGGTTCGACATGAAGCGAAGCGGAGGGCCCGATGTCGTTTCGGAATCCCGGCCTCTCCGTTGGCTTTTGGCCAACAGAGCAGTTTAGCATTTGAACAGTGGGGCAGGTGAAGATGCGAAACTGCGGTCAACTGTTCCACTGTTCAACTACCAATCGAGGCGGGATTTGAAGGATTTGTCGGCGATAGACGTTCGCCTAAAAACCATATACGGGACGCAATTGCTCGGAGTTTGGCAGTGTTGGGTAATATTCGCCGCGCGGGCCTACCCAGCCGACGCCCTGTCTTCTGAGTTTGACCTGAACGATGGAGCCGTTGCTGTTTGTGACGTTGACAAGCTGCGAGTTAATGTCGCCCTGCATCGCATACATATGCGACTGGGTTTTTGCTTTGTCGCTCTCGTTTCCAATCATGTAGCCGGCCCCCGTTCCGACCGCAGCTCCGATTAATGTTGATTCGGTATGGCCTCCGGCAAGCTGCCCTATGCCCGCGCCGGCCAATCCTCCGATGACTGCGCCCGTCTGGGCGTCGCTTGCGCAGCCAACGACAAATGCAAGTCCCCAGCCGATAGTCCAAATCAAACTGATTGTGCAGATTCGTCTCAACATTTTTATGCCTCCTAAATTATTGTGTTTCACCAGCTTTAATCTTTTCAGCCAAATCGAGCAATGTGCTTGCAGCACCGAAATTTTTGTAATCCTCTCTGGCCCTGGTCAGCGGCTCCAGCGACTTTTCTGTCTCGCCGACACCCAGCCAATGATAGCCGAGCAGCAGTTGCAGGTCGCTGTCATCAGGCCGGCTTTCGGCCTCTTTAGCCAGCCGGTCGATTTGCTCATCGAGCGTGTTTTCATCGAGATACAACCCTCGCGGATAGTAAACGCCCTCTTTTTCAGGAGTCGCCTTTTGCAGGGCCGTGCGAAGAACATCGGCGGCCTGAGAGTATCTACCATCTGCAAACAGTGCCTGTGCATACGCAAAAGGCAGAATAATATCATCCGTCGCAAGTACCATCGCCGCGGCGAATTTGTCGGCGGCCTCGGCGTAGCTGCCTTGTTCAAATACATTTACGCCCTCGTCGAACAAAGCATCGGCGACTGTCTGGGCATCCGGACCTTGCTGCTCACGGTTGAGCTTCTCGCGAACGTCGGCAAAGGTATTCTCGTCCACTTGGGTTAAGCCGGTAGCGCTGCTGCCGTAATAAGTGGTTGTCGCGGACTGTGCCGGGTAATAGTTGTAAGTGTAATAATTGTAGGTATCGCCCGGAACTTCATAAGCAAGAGGTGCATATCCATACCACCAGTACGAATGGACCGGATACCAGTAATAGCGAACGCAGGTATAATCCGGCCAGAAACCGCCTAAGCTCACAAAGATGTATCTGCGCTGATAGAACGGATACACGTAGTTAAAGCTATAGTTGTGTCCCCATCTGTAATACACCGGATAGTAATATCTCGGCCAGATGATGCGGTTAATCAAAAGGTGATGCCGGTCTCTGAAAACGAAATTGTTATGGTGTCTGTGGCCGAATGAGTTGATTCGGTCTTCATAGCTCACCCTCGTTGTTGATGCCGGTCTGAACCTCCTGAAGTCGTGGTCGCCGCTGCCTATGGCGACGGTTCTGCTATGACTTCTTACAAAATCAACTCGGTGGTCAGCGATATCTCTTGAGTGCCTCGAATCGCCATCCTGCCGGCCCCTGCCGAACCATTCCGGCTTCTCTGATGTGCGGGATTCGACGGCCCTGTCCGTAGTTCGCGTATTCCCGTGTTCATTTCTATTGGCAGATTCACGGGTATCGTTGCGGCCCCTGCTTACAAGGCCATCCCCTGTGCGGGGTCGCTCAACTGTGCGCTGCGGGCGAGTAGAAATTCTTGTCTGTGATTCCGACGAAGGCGCCGGCTTTTCACGCGGCACCGCGATTGGTGAGATTCTGCCGTTGTCATTGGTTCGCACATCTTCACGCCCCCCTTCTCGTTCGGGCTTTGAAACGGGTTTTGGTATTTCAATCCTTGTGACTATCTGCTCAGTCCGGTCCGGTTTCGGTTTTTCACGGATAATCGGTTTAGATTCAACTCTTGTATTAATCTGTCGGCCTATAGGAACTCTAATACGAGAGCCAATTTCAGGCTTAGGTTTTGGTGTTGCGTCGGCGTTCGGTTTTATCACTCGCTGCTGACCGGATGGATTCACGTTCATCGGTCGTCTCACTTCCACACCACTCGGCACTCTCGAAAATCTCAAAACGTTTCGACTTTGACCCGTTTCATTGGTTGGCTTTGTCACGTTGTTCTGCCGACCAGCAGGTACAATCTGCGGACGTGGTGAAGGTTTGTTTAATTGAACCTGCGGTTTTGAAATGACTGGTTTATTTATCCTTGGCGACGCTGTTTGTCTTTGTAATACCTGCGGCGCTTGACGCGTTCGCGCATCCACCGAAGGCCTTGATTGTGACGAACTTTCTTTAGGAGCGTCTCGTTTTCCCACTTTTGACGACTGCTGAGATGATGGATTTTTTTGTTGGCTTGGCGACCTGTTGACCTGTTGTTTCTGCGAATCATTTCTCCGGTTTTCGCCCTTACCATGCCCTTCCTTTGCCAGGGCCATCTGAGCTAAAGGTGCTATGAGCAGAGTCAGTACAACAATCATCTCTTTTAATGTTTTGGAAAATCTTAACATTGACATAATGCACCTCCTTTTTGTTTGTTCTTTCCGGGTCATTTACTGTTTCTTCATATCAATGAGCTTCAGCGTTCTTTCCGCTGATTTCCTTAGTCATTCTATTAGTATAGACGCTTTATGTCAATAAATGTTTGCATATTTGTATGATATTTTTAACTTTTCTATATAATGCCATATCTATCGATATACAAAGCACTTACGATATATACAGAGGGGTTGACTTAAAAATATTGACAACTTTGCTTGTTGTTTTTTGCAATAGCGCTTACAATTTTGACGAAGCTTGTTGTGTCGATATGGTATAGAACCAACAGGTCTTCAAGGCGATAGAGAGAGAAAAATGGCTAAAAGAATGAAAAATCCTCTCGCTCAGGCGTTAGGACTTGTCCTGCAGGAACTGCGGGGCAAAATGGGCGGTATATCATCCTCAGAGATTGCGTCGCAACTGGACCTGGCGGCCTCATACTACAGGATGATTGAGGCCGGCTCGGCTATCCTCCAGCCATCAAGGGCAATTCGCATCGTCCAGACCTTTGACGCAATTGAATTTGTTCCTCTTTGCGAGATACTCGTATCTATACAAATGCTCGATAGCGCCAAGCGCTCCATCAGGGATATGAAGACAACAATAACTCTGCTTACGGAAGCCGCCCCTTCTTTAGCTAAAGTGTTCGGAAAGTTAGACGCCCTGTGGAAAATGATAGGCAGCGCCAAAGCCGGCGACATTGCAGAGGCGATTGCCGCCGGCGGACTTAAAGATGAGCTTGCCCGCTTTCTGACGACGGCCCCTCCCCCTTTCAGCGCCTCTGATATAGACGACTTTATGAGTCCAACATACGAACATCCCTTGTCGGGTCGTCTTTACGGAAAGATAGGCAATATATTACAAGGCGTCGCTCCTTTTTATCTCGACGCAGTCCTGCAGCTTACCGACAACCTTAAAAATATCACTCCGCGGGTAACGGCCGAAGAGCTGGCCAGATGGGAACACCTTCACCAGAACAAATTCTCGCACTTAATCGGAATCGTTCGCAGGCCGGAAATCGTCATAGAGGTCGGCATATTCGATTATAATTATTTATGGGAAGACAATTTCAAAAAGATTCTGATAATATATCGTGATGGACCTGTGGACCGTGCAAAATGGGCCCACAGAAAAATAGCTGAGAACCTGAGGAAGAAATTCGAAACGGACCGCCTGAAATACGAACGCCAACTACAGACCTTTGACGATGTCATCGGCAAAAAGCTCGTAATCGAATTCGCCGGCGACAGGCAGGCCGAAATCGACGAAATTCTGCTTTACAGAGATGTTCCTATGAACAACCTCTGGGCGTATATTATGCTGAACGGCTACGTGGTCCCTTTTATTGACGACGCAACCGTTGATTCGACAGGAACGGGCCTTTATGGCACAAGCTTGGGCTACGACGAAACTTCTGAAAAGCTTGTCAAGATAAGGAAATTGTGCAGTGCAATCGGACTGGCAGTGTGAAAAATCCTTACCCGAAGTAAGTATCGTGAAAATCCTGCCCAGGATTTCCGAGTCGCAGCTTTTCTCACGGAAAAAATGTTATCTCGGCATAAGTTTGGAAAATCCGCTTTTCGCGAGCGATTCATTGAAGGCGATGTTAATATGGGCCGCGGAGAAATTCGAGCAGTGTCTCGTGATAGTCGGTGATTATCTATGCCGTTTTGACGAGCAGATTATCAATGGCTGCGACGAAACCCTCGCGGGTAAGCTTGCCATAAAAAGAGGTGACTCGTTCATATCACAAACAAAGGATATTTTCGGCGGTCTCCCTGCGGATAAAGTTATACTAACACGATGGAAGGAGTATTTGCAGGCCGAAGAATTCAAAAGGTCAAAAAAGATACTGGATGAGATTTTCGATTCGGACGAGGAATTCAGAAAGTCGGTGGAATATGACGCGTTGTCTTTTGTCGAAAGGCAAAAAAAGCATAATCAGCATCCTGCTGTCGAAGCTGATGCTGCGCTACGGCTCTGTTGTCGGTACATTCTTGAGGAGGTTGCGGTTTTTAGCGTGCTGTCTGAACGCGGCTGGGGCGTGGAATTATACCCCGGCTCTGAACTGCGAGTGCTCGCCGAGGTCGCCAGAGGCCGATACCCTCGCGTCCCGAAAGGACTTAAAAACAGAATCAGCGTTGAACTGAAAATCCACCGACAGGGCCCGCGATGAGTATGAGTTTTATAGTTATAGCCGCACTTTTATTGGCGCTGGCCGTGTATGTCGGCATCGGTATCGTTATTGGCCGAAAAACAAAAAGCGTCGCCGACCTGCTTCCTCTGGCAAGCGACAGGCAGGCAAAAGTCAAGGACTCCGCCGAATTCAGCACCAGCACCATTGCGACCACTATCTCATTGGCCACTGTGATAATGGCCTTTTTTGAACTGTCCCGGTACCTTGGTTTGTGGCTTTTGTGGACGGCCGTAACAACCGTTGCGGGGTTGTTTGTCGTCCGCGCGTTCGCGGGAAGAATCTGGGAACGTATGTCGGCTTACGACCATCGGCCGACGCTTCACGAGTTTCTCGGCAGGGAGTTCAACTCTCCTGTGCTGCTGCGAGTCGGCGCCACCTGCACCAGTTTGGGTTTTCTCGGGGCCTTTGCCGTCGAATTAATGGTCGGCTCGAAGTTCTTCGCAGGCCTTATCCCAGCCATACCCGCCTGGATTGTCGTCGTCGTGCTCTGCATGGCCGCCTTCCTTTATACTGCGGTCGGGGGCTTCCGCGCTGTGATTGTTACCGACAGGGTGCAGATGATTTCAATATGGCTGTTGCTTCTTTGCCTGCCCCTGTTCTATGTGTATTACGCCGTCACTCACGGCGGGTGGGGGGAAAGTATCGGAAGGATGCCGCCCGGCATACTGAACTTATCCTACTCAAGAGAGGTCCTGTCTTTTCTGGTCGGCATTTTCTTCATCAACGTCCCCACCTTCATCTCGGATATGAGCATCTGGCAGCGAATAGCCGGCTGCGAGAGAGGCCGAACGGTGACCGCCGGACTGGGCAGAAGCACATTCGGCGCAGCCGTCACCTGGGGCGTCCTGGCGCTTCTGGCGTGTTTTGTCTTTATGATTGTCCCGTCCGAGCAGCAAGTCAATCCCTTGATATCTCTGGTCGGCATAATCGGCGCCACCGGCGGTCTGCTTGCGCCTGCAGTGCTGTTCATCACTGTCATCGGCCTCTACGGTGCGATGCTTTCGACCGCCTCGACCCAGCTTATAGCCGTCTCGCACACGCTCTACGCCGATGTCTTCCTGCGACCCGGAAAAAAACATCGCAACGGTCTTGGTTCCAAAAAAGAAATGAACATCTCCAGAACAATTCTCGTCCTTGCCGCCGTTATCTCCACCATATTAGTGCAGTTGCTTTCCGGCATCGGGTTTTCGATAGCGGATTTGGTCTTCGCAATATACGGGGCACAATTGGGTCTTTGTCCGCTTGTGCTCGCCGCCCTGACACTTGACAGACGCCGATTGAAAAACTTGTCCGCCTGGGCGACCGCAGCCGTCTTTGTTGGATTCATAGCGGGCTGGGCCGCAGCAGTTTACGGCCGGCTGACACACAATACCGACTTGGTCTTTTTGGCGCCCGTCTTCAGCTTGACCGCCTCGCTGCTGTTGCTTGGCCTTGGTATCTTTTGCAATAATATTAGTGCAAACGTAAACTGGATTCTTATAAAAAGCGTTATCAAGGCAAGGCGCAACGGCCTGTATCATTTCAAACTTCTGACCGGGCCGGTTCGTCTCGCCTGCCTGAAAGACAAATGCGCCAAATGCTGCAAGGTCATCGGCACTCCAGTGGTAACGCCCGAAGAAGCCGAAAAAATCGGCTCCGCTGCACTTATGACCGACAAGAGGGCAACGTTTATTAAATCCGACGGCTGCGCGTGTATATTGCTGAAAAACGGCCTTTGTTCGATATATCCTCACAGGCCGAAGGGCTGTCGGGAATATCCCTGGTATAATATAGACGGGCATTTCTATTACGACTCGGGCTGTCCCGGCCTGAAGTTTGACATTGACGAACGACCCGACGTCAATGAAATTCAGCCGTTCAATAACTTTTTCCCCAACACGCCCAAAATTATCGTTCGGCTTATCAAAAAAATCTGCATTAAGCGATAAGCCAGCCCTCTGGGGCCGTAAAATAAATATCACCTTCTACGATTTTTATTTCCCCAAAACCCCTGCAAACGCTACCATTATACAGGTACTGCCGTATGGAATATGACGCGAACATAATCGTTAAATTCAGAAAGCTCTGGGTATATTACCTGGTGCAAAGCGCTCTTGCCACGGGCGTCCTCGCCATCCTCTTTTTGGTACTCGGTGAAAACAGGATGATTTTAATAAGCGCCATTGGTTCAACTGCCTTCATAGTTTTCGCAATGCCCAAAACCAGCTCGGCTCAGCCAAAAATTGTCATCGGCAGTCACCTTATCGGCCTGCTTTCCGGCGCCGCCTTTGCTTTCGCCTCCCTGCCTCACTTCGTCGAATACCCCGTCGCGGTCGGTATCGCCATCTTCCTTATGGTCGCGCTGGACATCGAACACCCCCCCCCCGCCGCAGGAACAGCTATTGCCACCGTCACATACGGCAATTCCCTCGATATCTGGCTGGCGGTAATATCAAGCATTCTCTTCCTATCTTTTGCCCGCTATCTTCTCAGAAACCACCTCAAAAACCTCGTCTGAACTCCTGCCCAGAGCAGCTACATCGTATCTACCGACATTTCTATGAAATAGAGGGCCGTCGAAAAGCGTCAAAACTACTGACAACGCTATACGTATCTATCGTCGGTCTCGATAGTTTTAAGGCCATAGAAAGTCCTTAAATACAAGTCGATACAGGACATACAACCGGCAAAATACGCAAAGTTTGTGCCTTTTATCAGGTCAGTATGATGTTTTTGGGCTTTAATCGGAGTATTATTTTTGGTATAATGGTTTCAGACACCATCGAGTATGGTTTAAGGTTTAACAGACCGAGTTTGGAGTGGGGTTGAATGATTTACAAGCACCCGCCAAAAAAAAAGGTTTGCGCGGTAGTTGCCTTATTGTTTTCGGCAATACTTGTGGGGTGCAGCCCCAATTTCCACAAGGCCGACGCCGACAAGGATGTCTATAAAATCCTCGATGAAAAATGGCACCCTTCCTTCGGCCAAAAAGCCAACTACGTCATCAGTGACAGCAATATCCCCTCTCCCAACGACCTCAAAATCGACGGGTTTCCGGTGATGCCCGAAAAGCTGACGCTGGCACAGACCGTCGCAATCGCCACCGCAAACAGCCGAACCTACCAGACACAAAAAGAAAACCTCTACCTTACGGCCCTTGACCTTTCTACTGAAAGACACAAATATGAGATGCAATTATTCGCAACCATTGACGGAACATATACCTCACCTGACATTGGTCAAGACGAATTCCAGCTGAATTCAAATATTGGCGCAAAACAGGATTTTATCATCGGAGATGGAATTGAAATCGGAGCTAATCTTGCCATCGACTGGGCAAGATTTCTTACAGGCGACCCGAGAACAACCCTCGGCTCCGTCCTTACCGCAACCGTTACCGCCCCCATACTCGGCGCCGGCGCCGGCAAACAAAAACGCGAAACATTGATTCAGGCCGAGCGAGAGGTAGTGTACGACATAAGAACTTTCAATCGCTTCAGGCAGACCTTCGTCGTCGATACAATCAATGCTTATTACGGCGTCCTGCAACAAAGAGACAAGGTAACAAACGCTCAGAACAACTATAATAGGGTTCTCGAATCCCAGAACCGTCTTGAGATGGAAGCCGAGGCCGGCCGAAGAACTCGTATCGATGTCGATGAGGCCCAGCAAAACGTACTCAGGGCACAGGACAGCGTCGTATCTGAACAACAGCGCTACGAAAGAGCACTTGACGATTTCAAGATACGTCTCGCCATCCCGACCGACGCCAATTTCGAGCTTGACCAAAATGAGCTGATTGCTCTTAAGGAAATGGGTGTAACAGAACCGACCTTTGCGCTGGGCGAAGCAGTCGAAACAGCCCTTTTAAGACGGCTTGACCTCGCCAATACCGCGGACCGGATTGACGACAATCTTCGAAAGGTAATACTTGCCGCGGACGGACTTGGCCCACAACTTAATATCTCCGGTAGCAGTGGATTCTCAAGTCCAGAAGGCGAAACTGACTTCCAAAATATCCGCCTACACAAAGGAGATTACGAACTTGGCTTTGATGCCGATTTGCCCCTGGACAGAAAGAATCAACGTAATGCCTACAGAGGAAAACTGATTGAACTCGAACGCCAAAAACGGCAATATGACGCGGCAGTAGATGACGTTAAGCTTCAGGTCAGAGACGCCTACCGTCGCCTCGTTCAAACAGCCGAGCAATTTCGCATTCAGCAAAATAGTCTTAACCTCGCAAATCAGCGTGTCGAAAGCAACAAACTGCTGCTGGACGCCGGCAGGCTTACCGTTCGTATCCTGCTTGATTCGCAGGTAGCACTTTTGGAGGCGGAAAACGCGGTTACCGCAGCACTTGTTAACCACCTCAATGCAAAACTTAGTTTCTATCGCGACGTAGGTATATTACAAGTAAAGCCCGACGGAATGTGGGCACAACTCGAAACAGTTCCCGGAAAGCAGAAAAATGAACTCGAACAAGACAAACAAACGGCAGACAATAATTTATAATCTCACCGCAGGCAGACACAAGTGGCTTCTCATTGCCGGCTCGACTGTAGCACTGGTGGTGCTCGCGATGGTCATCGCCTCCAATAAAACTGCTACGTCCTCACCAAGCAGCACGCTAAGCACGTTCACAGTCCGACGAGACAATCTCACCGTCACCGTCACCGAAAGCGGCAGTATTAAGGCGCGAAATTCCATCGACCTCAAATCAGAGGTCGAGGGTCGTGCCACTATTATCAACATCGTCCCCGAAGGAACATACATAACCCCTGAAGACGTCAACAACAGCAAGGTCCTCGTCGAACTCGATTCCGGCGACCTCAAGGAGCAACTAACCCAGCGACAAATCGATTTCACCGGTTCAGAAGCGAGCTACGCCGAGGCCAAAGAGGCCTACGACATACAGGTCAAACAAAACGAAAGCGACATTTCGGCGGCGCTGTTGAAGGTCAAATTCGCATTGATGGACTTTCAAAAACACCTCGGTGATACCCTCGCCAATCAACTCATCGAAAAAGTCGATAATGCAGCCGACCCCAATACAGATATCGCGGTTCTAATTGATGTCTATGGCCTCCTTAAAAACCCCAACAAACTCGGCGGTTCGGCCTCACAAACTCTCGGCGAACTTCAGGACAATATCCTCCTTGCCGAAGAGCAGCTAAAAAAAGCTCAAAATACTCTCGAATGGACCATACGACTGAGAGAAAAAGAGTATGTCTCCGAAACAGACCTCCAGACAGACCGTCTGAACGTTGAGAGTCTCGAAATAAAATTTGGCCAGTCCAAAACAAACCTCGATCTGTTCAAGGCCTACGATTTCTCCAAGCAAACACAGAAACTCATCAGCGATTACTTCGAGTCAAAACGCGCCCTCGAACGAACATACGCCAAAACACGTTCTGAGCTTGCGCAGGCAAAGGCACGCCTCGAAAGCGCTAAGTCCCGATTCGACCTCCAGCAGGAACGTCTCAACAAAACCAAGAACCAGATTACGGCCTGCACGATAAAGGCCCCTGCTCCGGGTCTTGTGGTCTACGGCTCGAGTATGGAACAATGGCGAAGGTTCCGTGGCGGCGGTATCATCGCTGCGGGCGAGGAGGTCTTTCAGCGGCAGACTATTATTGCACTGCCGGATACATCCGAAATGATGGCGGAAATCAACGTCCACGAATCATCCGTTGACAAAGTCAAACCCGGCCAGAAGGCCACAATCGTTATGGATGCCTTCCCAGATAAGACCTTTAATGGCAAAGTCCTAAAAGTCGCCCCACTACCGGACCAGCAACATGGCTGGCTCAGCCCTGACGTCAAGGTCTACACTACAGAGGTCGTTATCGAAGGAACTCACGGCTTCCTCAAACCGGGAATGTCCTCCCGCGTCGAAATCCTCGTCGACTACCTCCCCGATGTCCTTATCGTACCCGTCCAGGTTGTTGCGAATCGAAGCGGCAAAAAAATATGCTTCGTCCTCAACAGTTCCCGTCCCGTCGAAAGAGAAGTCAAAACAGGTCAGTTCAACGATACCTTTGTCCAGATTATCGAAGGCCTCGAGGAAGGCGAAGAGGTCCTGCTCAATCCGCCTCGAATCACCGAAACCACAACGGAAATGAGAAATCAGCCTGCCGGCAAATTTCAAAGACCCCAACAGCAACCTCGGTCGGCGCAGGAACAGCCGGCTGAAAACCGGCCGGCAATGAGAGACCCCAATACAACCGGCCGGCAAATGCCGAATATGCCGTTCGACCCAAACCAAATCGATGATCAGACTCGTGAAAGAATGAAGAAATTCAGAGAAATGGCCGAACGCGGTGAAACGCCCTTCGACCCCAACCAGCTCGATGAGCAAACACGCGAAAGATTCAGACAGTCCAGAAACCGTTCAAGGGAGCAAAACACTGATGGAACCGGCTCCAGACAAAACCCTTGATTTTACACGCGACGGCCACATCCTCGTCTTCGACAAGCTCTGCAAAAACTACGAGCTTGGAACTGTCGAGCTTAAGGTCCTCCGCGATATCGACCTCGTCGTAAAAAAGGGCGAGTACGTCGCCGTTATGGGCCCCAGCGGTTCTGGAAAATCCACCCTCCTCAACATTATCGGCTGCCTTGACAGACCGACCTCCGGAAAATATCTCCTTGGCCGCCAGGACGTCTCTACGCTCGACGACGACCAGCTCTCCTCTATTCGCGGCAGACACGTCGGTTTCGTTTTTCAGTCGTTCAATCTCATTGCCCAGCTTAACGTCATAGAAAACATCGAAATCCCGATGTTCTATCAGGGCCTCTCGGAACACCAAAGCGAAATGAGAGCAAAAGAGCTTGCCGAGCTGGTCGGTCTCGGCGACCGCATCAAACACAGACCCTCCGAACTCAGCGGCGGCCAGCAGCAGCGGGTCGCCATCGCCAGGGCTCTGGCTAACGACCCCCTGATTGTCCTTGCCGATGAACCCACCGGGAACCTCGACAGCTCCAGCGGAAGAGATATTCTCGACATCCTCGACCGCTTGAGTGAACAGGGTAAAACACTTATCGTAATCACACACGACGAAAATATTGCCAAACACGCCCAAAGGCAGGTACTCCTCCTCGACGGGCAAATTGAAAAACAATGGTATAACCGCTAAACCTATGTTTTTATATCGGGCAAGACGAACGTTCAAACTTGGTATCAAGAGCTTATGGCTCCATCGCCTACGCTCCACTCTTACCGCGCTTGGCATCATCTTCGGCGTGGCGTCAGTCATCGCGATGTTGGCCATAGGCGAAGGTGCAAGCCGAACTGCACAAGAGCAAATCGCCCGGCTCGGCTCACTTAATATAATCATCAAAACCGTCCAGCCATCTGAAGACCAGCAAGCCACCGGACAGCAACAAAGTTTACAGGAATATGGCCTCACCTATAAAGACGCAGAACGTTTCCGAAACAGCATTCCCAGTGCTCAGGTCATAGTTCCTATTCGTCGTGTGGCGCAGCAGGCTTGGTATCGAAACCGCAGAATCCCCATTGAAGTGGTCGGCACCGTCCCATGGCATCTCGAAACATCTCCAATTCACCTGATTATGGGCAGATTCCTTGCCCCCACCGATATGGATTATAAACAGAACATCTGTGTCATCGATGAAAGCATCGTTAACGAACTGTTCGCCTTCGACGACCCCCTGAACCAGTATGTCAAAATCGCAAGTGACTATTACTCTGTAGTTGGTATCGTCAGCACTCAGCCAATTGTCTCCTCCACAGGACCTCATGAAACCAAAGAAAATGACTCTTCGAAAAAACGGTCAGGCGCAAACGCAGGCAACATCTATATACCGATTACAACCGTCAAAAACCGTTTCGGTGAAATGTCCATCCAGATTTCGGGCCAAAGCGGAATGAGTGGTGAAAAGGTTGAGCTTCAGGAAATCATCGTCAAAGTTGACAATACCAACCTTGTCCTGCCAACGCGCGACACCCTCCAGACCCTCCTCGAACGCTTCCACAAAAAAACCGACTACCAGTTGACCGTCCCCCTCGAATTGCTCCAGCAGGCAAAACGCACGCAACGAATATTCAGCATCGTCCTCGGCTCCATCGCCGCTATCTCGCTGCTGGTAGGCGGCATCGGTATTATGAACATTATGCTCGCAACCGTCAGTGAACGGACCCGCGAAATCGGCATACGAAGGGCGCTCGGCGCGAGACGAAAAGACATTATCTTCCAGTTCCTATCCGAGACGCTCCTTTTGACGTTTGCAGGGGGATTACTCGGCATAGTCCTCGGCTGCACTATACCCTATTTCGTGACCTATTTCGGCAATATGCCCACCGTCATCACCGGCACATCCTTGTTGCTTTCGTTCGGCATATCAGGCGCCGTCGGAATTGCCTTCGGCCTGTACCCCGCCTACCGCGCCGCCTATATGGACCCTATCGAATCACTCCGCCACGAATAACAAAAAGGGCTGCAGGATTCAACTTGCAGCCCTTTTTAAAGGGAAAATCTATCTTTCTGCTTACCAGTTCGGCGAACAGTCGGGGTCGTTGCACACCAGCCATTGACTGGCAAAATCGCTGAAGTCCAACAAATCAACCACGCCATCCGCCGGCTCAAAGTCCGCACCATGACAATTGTCCGGCCCGGTGCAAGTCGTATCCAGCCAATATTCAACGAATGTGTCGAGGTCATAATAGTCCACATAACAGTCGCCGGTATCATTTATGTCTGCGGCAAGCCGATAACCTCCTGCCAGGACCTCGCCGCAGTTCGAATAAACAGGCGCCGCCTGAGCATTGACCACAAATCCGATAATCACCTGACGATTAATGGCGGAGGAATAATCCGCACTGGGCGTTTCGCTTGCGCCGGTTGCGAGTTTGTGCCCGGTTACGCCCGTAGCCGTGTTGCCCATTGTCTGGTCGATACCCTCGGTAAAGCCGACGTCCAGTGTATATGAGCCGGAATTACCACAAGTAGCGGCGACAATAACCATATCTCCGGCGTCTGTCGCAAGCGGATTGGTACTGATTGGGTCCAGCGTTGTTGTCGTATTTCCGTCGGTTGCCCCGACGAGAGTTGTTTGGTCGACATTTTGGAGGAATACACTGGCGTATCCGACATTACTCGGCGTTGCACTCCAGGTAGGAGTAAATGTGCTATTGGTAGCAGCGGCAACGCCCGCCTCGTCGAGGATATACGCCACAACGTATGCGTATGTACTACTGCTGGTGACTATCCTGTCAATGACCTTGGTCATCGGCTGACCGCCGTATGTCACGGAACTCAAATTTATCGTGGCGCTTTGTTCATCGTGCGCAACAAAAACCAACGCACGGCTGGTCCCGTTTTCTTTCGGATGGTCGGTCCCCGACACCCAAGCTGGTAAACCGAGAATTTCAATGTCCGTGCGGAGTTCGGGCGTCGCCGAGACCTCGCTTGATGACCCGGACTCATTAGCCCCAGTATCTACAGCCGTAACGACGTAATAATAGGTCGTGCCGTTAACAACGCTGTTATCGGTGTAGTCCGAACTGCTCAACAGCGAGCCGTTCAATGGGGTTGTATATACACCCGAAGTCGTCGAACGATAGATGTTATAGCCGTCAAGGTCGCCTTCGGTATTGTTGTTCCAGTCGAGCGAGACCGTCCCGTTGCCGCCCGTCGCCGAAAGCCCCGTCGGCGCCGCAGGCGGCGTTGTGTCCGCGTATGGTGTGGCTGAGACCTCGTCTGAATTGTCGGATTCGTTCGTGGATGTATCTAAAGCAGTGACGACGTAATAATAGGTCGTTCCATTAGTAACGCTGTTGTCGGTGTAGTCCGAACTGCTCAATAGCGAGGTGTTCTGCTTGGTATATGGGCCGCCTGTAACTGTTGCACGATATACATTGTAGCCGTCGAGGTTGCCTTCGGTGTTATCATTCCAGTTAAGCGTTACGACCCCATTGCCTGCTATTGCCGACAGACCCGTCGGAGCCGCTGGTGGCGTAGTATCGCCACCCGGCTGATCCGCATCCTTGAACTCATAAAGCAAATCCTTCGTAAACCCGCCCATTTCATCTGGGCCGACCAAAAGGTTCCAGCTCGAATCAAACATCTGCGGTTGCCAGGAATAATCAGTAACCTAGGCGGAACTGCTTATTTTACGCGCCTCACGCCAATCCGAAAGCGGCTGGCCATAGTCGGCAATCGTGCCCTGAAGATTCCCGGATAAGCTGCCGCGGAATCCCCATTCGCTCATAAAGACGGGGTAGCGTGTAAGGCAATGGTCAATATGGTTTAAATACCATGACTGGCTGGAACTATGCCAATGTCCGGGATAGGTGTGAACCACCATAACGATGTTAGTTCCCGTAAGGGGTCGTCTGCTGCCGGCCCAATAAGTTGAGAATAGAATGGTCCGGCTACAAGGATAAGATTGTTGGGCGCAGAAGCACGCACGATGTCAATCCAGGTCTGCATATCAGTCTTGCAAGTAGCCCAGTCCTGTGCATCTGTACTCCCGGAAGTATTAAGCGGCTCGTTAAAAAGCTCAAACAAAACATGGCTATCGTTGGCAAACCTCGGCGCCATATACGACCAGAACGCACTCGTTTGTGATACTTTGTCATAGGTATTATCACCGACATAATGCCAGTCGATGATTGCGTAAATGTCCTTCAAAATAACCCCCGCTGCTGTCTTGCGATAGCAAGACGCGGGGGCAAACTTTCTCTTCGACCTCATCACCCAAACCTCCAAAATATAAAGACCGTCTCTTAGACGGCATTAAAAGTATGCAATTCGACCTTCTTCGCCGAAAGGGATGTGTTGGCAGATATAGCAGGCACAATCAGTCATTAACCTAAACCTATATTCTCTTCTTAAGATTAAGATTATCAAAAAAAGGGCGTCGTTTCAAGGACTTTTTAAGAAAAAAGGGGAGAAATAGGGGTTAAAAGCCGGTTTTTGCCCATCAGCCCATCAGAAGGTCAAACTGTTGCGGACTAAGCGCCTGCCTGAGCTTCTGCAAGCTGACCAGCTCTATTTGACGAATCCTCTCTTTGCTAAGCCCCAAATCATCACCGATTTGCTTGAGCGTCTTCTTGTTCTTCTTTAGCAGCGTGCCCTCAAGCCCGAAGTGGTTGATGATTATGTATTGCTCACGTGCCTCAAGATTGTTCCGTATCACCTTGATAAGGTCGTGCCTTGCCCTTTCCACGGCCGCCACGTCCGCCGGGGCCGGCTTAACCTCCTGTTCAAACTCGCCCGGAGAAGGAGCGGCCCTGTCAATTCTCACCCTTTGGCCCGGCATCCTGTGCGCAAAATCCTTGCTGATTGCCCAGCTTGCATACGTTGAAAACCTGAAGCCCTTGGTATAATCGAATTTCTCCACCGCCTGCATCAGTGAAACGTTTCCCTCACTGACGAGGTCCGCCAGGTTCGCCCCGGTTATCGTGTGCCTGCTGGCGATGCTCACAACCAAACGAAGGTTCGCCTCGATTATCGCCCTTTTTACCGCCTCCGCCACAGCGAGATATCTCTCAATCTCATCCAGCCGGGCGCTGGGAATACGGCCCGGTTTGATTTGTTCCCTGATAATATGGGCGCGATATTTCAAATAGTTATATTTTCTAAATAGCTCCATCTCTGCCTGACGATTCAGCACCGGCGTGCCCTTAAGT
>JBDRMP010000111.1:0-20681 GCA_043811995.1 Planctomycetota bacterium | reverse complement strand
CAAAATCTTTGTTTCGGCGTCCGGCCTGATAAACTCTTCGCTTTGAATAAATTCAACTCTTCTGGCCAGCAGCGCCTGTACCTTTCGCTGCTTTAATATCCTGTATATCGAGCTTCTGCTCCTGCCGAACCGGCTCATCAGCTCTTTGATGCCTGTCCGTTGTTTGTGCAGCCGGTCTATTTCCGCCGCCTCCGCCGGACTTAATAACCTTCCCGCCTTCCTCATCAAAACAGATTTCTCCGGCTGCGACCGCTCGTAACTTAGCAGAACGCATCGTATCGTCTCCAGACCTCTCTGCGTCTCCGCGGCAATCCTCGCTATTATCTGTCGTCTGCTCATGTTTGTCTGATTGCTCAACGCCTTTGCTCGCTCTATTACCGCCCGCCTTTGCTCCGCCGATAGCCGGGTAAACCGACCCGCTTTCTCTGTCAAATCCTTGTTTTCGCAGAGAAATTCATCCACCGCCGACCACAAAAAGCCCAATCGCTTTCTCCCGTCCTCAAAAACATACTTGCGAACACATAATCCTCGCCTGCGCCATCTGTCGATGGTCTTCGTCGAAACGCGCAGTTTCTTCGCAATCTGCTCCTTTGTATAAACCTCTTCCGACTGGCCGCTGGCCTGCTCCGCGACTTGGCCGCTCAGCTTCCAGATAAAAATCCGCAGGTCATCCGCCAGCTCATCCCCCTTTATGAGACGACGTCCTGCCTCTCCCTTTGGCCTGAAACCTGTAATCCTGTAACACACAAACTCGAAAGGATATTCCTTGTCTTTCTCGATTATGGCCAGAAGCTGCTCGGCGCCGTCAACCTGCTTATGTCGCTTCACGGGCGGCGCAAACCTCACCTGCATCAGCAGTTCCGCTAAATCCTCGTTTCTTATCTGCCTCATAAACAGTTGATTTTATCATCACAGATAAAAAAAAGACAGCACCGTAATGGTGCTGTCTTGTCTCTTTTGGAACAATATGTCAATATTCTATGCTATCAGCCGTTTTGCCACGTCCACCGCCGACGCCGCGTCCGGAGCATAACCGTCTGCGCCAATCTTATCCGCGTAATTCTGCGTCACCGGCGCACCACCGACCATCACCTTCGCTTTCAATCCTGCGTCCCGAATCGCCTTCAGCGTTTTTCCCATACCCGGCATAGTCGTAGTCAACAGAGTGCTCATACCCACTAATTGCGCACCTGTCTCCTTCGCCCGCTCGATAAATTTCTCCGATGTTACGTCAACACCGAGGTCAATCACGTCAAAACCAGCCCCCTTCATCATCATCGCAACAAGGTTTTTGCCGATATCGTGAAGGTCTCCCTGCACGGTCCCGATTACAAACTTGCCCACCGGCTTGACCCCCGCCTTAACAAGCTCCGGCTCGAGGACCTGCATCGCCATTTTCATCGCGCGTGCTGCCATAAGGACCTCCGGCACGTAAACCTCGTTGTTCTTAAAACGCACGCCGATTACTTCCATACCGGCAATCAATCCCTCTTTTAGAATATTCTCAGCCAACGTTCCCTCTTCAATCGCCTGCTTCGTAATAGCAACCGCCGTATTCGGGTCGCCCGCTATCACCGCCTCTGCCAATGCCTTCAAATCCGCCCGTGGTGAGCTTGTCGAATCCGCCATATCCGTGCACTCTCCTAAAAAGAAAACACCCCGTCGTTTTCCAAACGAAGTGATAATTAGACACCACCACCCCTATCAAATCAAGCGATAAATTCCCCTCCCACCGACCTGTCACTACGCCTTCGAGAACATAAACTGGTGCTGTTTGGCGTCGATTTTGATTGTGTCGCCGTCGCTGAACTTCCCCGCCAGCAACTGCGCCGCGAGCGGGTTCTCTAATCGTTGCTGTATCACTCGCTTCAAAGGCCTTGCCCCGTATGACATGTCATACCCCTCTTCCATCAGCAGCTCGCGGGCTGAATCCGCAAACTCAACTTCAATTTTCCGCTCACGCAGCCGGTCTGCCAGATACCGCAACTGTATATCCACGATTTTTCTCAGGTGCTCCTGTGTCAGCGTATGGAATACTATCACCTCGTCAACGCGGTTCAAAAACTCCGGCTTGAACACCACCTTCAGCGCCTCCTTGACGTGCGCTTCAATCTCCCAGTCCGCCCCCTTTTCTTCGGTCAGCTTCTGTATCTGCTCGCTGGCGATGTTGCTCGTCATAATGATTACCGTATTTTTGAAATCCACCGTCCGGCCTTTACCGTCTGTGAGGCGCGCATCGTCAAATACCTGCAAAAGCACGTTAAACACGTCCGGGTGCGCCTTTTCAACCTCATCCAGCAGTATAACCGAATACGGTTTTCGTCTCACCGCCTCTGTCAGCCGACCCCCTTCCTCATATCCGACGTATCCGGGCGGCGCGCCTATCAATCGGGCCACCGAATGCGGCTCCATAAATTCGCTCATATCTATCCGAATCATAGCGCTGGGGTCATTGAAAAGAAAATCCGCCAGTGCCTTCGACAGCTCCGTCTTGCCCACACCCGTAGGTCCCAGGAATAAGAACACCCCTATCGGCCGATGCGGGTCACCAAGCCCCGCACGGTTACGCCTCACCGCGTTGCACAACGCCTCAACCGCCTCATCCTGACCCACAAGACGCTGCCTGATGTGTTCCTCCATCTTCATCAACCGGTCTCGCTCGCCGCTAAGCAGTCGCGTTACCGGCACACCCGTCCACTTCGACACCACCTCCGCTACGTGTTCTTCTGTAACCTCATTATGCACCATTGTCCCGTCCGTCTTTGCAAGCTTGGCCTCCTTGGCTGCAAGCTCCTTTTTCAAATTAGCTATCGTCTCGTATTTCAGCCGGGCCGCCGTCTCAAGCTCGCCCTTTCGCTGTGCATCTTCAAACTGAATTTGTGCCTGGTCGATTTTCTGTTTCAGCTCCTTGATGTAATTTATCTCACCTTTTTCACGCTCCCATTGCGTCGTGAGTTTCTTGTCCTGCTCCTGCAGCTCAGCAAGTTGCTTTTCGGCTTTTTTCAGCCGGTCCTTGCTCGCCTCGTCCGTTTCTTTTTTCAGCGCCTCCCGCTCGACCTGAAGCTGAATAATCTTCCTGCGTATATCGTCCAGTTCCGCAGGCAGCGAATCATTTTCTATGCGCAATTTCGACGCCGCCTCATCTATCAGGTCAATCGCCTTATCAGGCAGCCACCTGTCCGAAATGTACCGGTTCGACAAAGTTGCCGCCGCCACAAGGGCCGCATCCGTAATCCGCACGCCGTGATGAGTATCGTAACGGTTCTTCAGCCCTCGCAAAATCGTTATCGTGTCCTCTACGCTCGGCGGGTCTATCAATATCGGCTGAAACCGCCTCTCCAGCGCAGCATCCTTCTCAACGTGTTTGCGATATTCGTCTATCGTCGTCGCACCGACGCAGCGAAGCTCGCCTCTCGCAAGCGATGGCTTCAGCAAGTTTCCTGCATCCACTGACCCTTCCGCCCTGCCTGCGCCGACTACCGTATGCAGCTCATCGATAAACAGGATTATCTGCCCCTCCGCAGCAATTACCTCTTTCAACACCGCTTTCAGCCGTTCCTCGAATTCCCCGCGAAACTTCGTCCCCGCTATCAATGCGCCCATATCCAGCGCGATAATCCTTTTGTTCTTCAATCCCGTCGGCACGTCACCGGCTACTATCCGCTGCGCCAGCCCCTCCACTATCGCTGTCTTTCCCACCCCCGGCTCGCCTATCAATACCGGATTGTTCTTCTTCCGACGATTTAGAACCTGCATACACCGTCGAATCTCCTCATCCCTGCCGATAACCGGATCGAGCTTTCCTTTCCTCGCCATATCCAATAAATCAATCCCGTATCGCTCCAGCGCCTTGTATTTCGCTTCCGGGCTCTGGTCGGTTATCTTTTCTCCTCCGCGAATCTCCTTTATCGCCTTTTCTATATCGCTCGTCTCAACAGAATTGAGCCGTAATACTTCTTTGGCGTCACTGGCCACTGATGAAAGTGATAAAAGCAAATGTTCCACGCTTAGATACTCATCCCCCATAACGTCAGCCCGATTCTGCGCATCCAGAACAATCTGGTTTAACGCCGGCTCAGGCATCATCTGCCCCTCTGCCTTACCCTGCGGCAGACGACGCATCTCACTTTCCGTCATATCTTTTATGCGCGAAACATTTGCACCTATCTTTTTCAGAATCTCAGGCCCTATACCCTCATCATCACCAATTATCGCACTTAGCAAATGCAATGGCGACAGCACCGTATTCGATTTGGCCATCGCAATCTGTTGTGCCGTCGCTAATGCTTCCTGTGCCTTCAACGTGAATTTATCGAACTTCATATCTCAAACCCTTTCGCTCTTCTGTCATTGCGAGGGAGCGTAGCGACCGCGGCAATCTCATCACTTCCGCACTTTCTTTTGTCATTATCTGTCGCTTCCCTGTCATTCCCTGCCGCCTCTTTGTCATTCCCGCGAAAGCGGGAATCCAGATATCCTTTTGTTTTATGAGCAAACCCCGTGCCCAGATTATACCCTCTCCTAACCCTCTTATAAACAATGGCTTATAACAAATAAAACAACCCCCCCGTATGCCAATTTGGCAGCTAACCTTGTGCATTTTGCAGTGGGCGTGGTTTACATTTGTTTGTTTCGCAAAAGCACCCACTTTACCCCTAAGGGGTTGCAGGGGGTTGTTTCTTGTTAATCGCAAATCCGCCAGTTCGGCGGGGTAAGCTCCGGAATTTTCCATTTACTGCCGCAGCGATGACACCTCTCCATATCAGGCCGTCTCATCTTCCCGCAGTTCTGACAAGTAACCAGGACCTCCTTATGCCGTGTCAGCCGATATGTAATATAAGCCGGAAGACCAAATGCTATTGTTCCTATTGTCCACCACTTCTTTGCCGTGCCGGATAGCCCCACAAGCGTTGCATCTTTTCTTACCCGAAACGCAAGCCACACCGACAAAATCAATGACGGCCCTATCAGCATCGGCCCAAATACCTCACGGTCAAATTTCGAACCTGTGTACCTGCCTAACATACCCAAAAACGAATTCGGCAAAACAAACAATGCTCGATGCCCCGCAGACGCCTCGAAATAATTCCCGCTCAAATAAGATGCTACCTCAAAAACCGGCGGCTGAAGATTTTCAAGAAGAAGAAGTACCGTTGCCGCTAATGGCGTAGGTTCACTACTTGTCATGGTACCGGTATCGCCGCGATATATCATTCTCCCATTCGGGTCAAAAACAGCCAACGCTATTTCCGTACCTTCTCTCGAAACACAAGCCACGCTCATCCCAAAATACTTGACATCAATATTCTCAGGCGCTTTGTTGGAATCGTCAGGCAATCTCCGAACCGCGTAAAGCGGGCATACGGCATAGGCCAGTACATTCCTCGGCCTGGTGACCTCGCTGTGCGGCTCAAATGTAAATAGCGATTGTGGAAAAGGAAGATACCCCGCAGATGCCAACGATTTTTCGCTCGTATTATAAATATAAATTTGTCCCGCCCTATCTAACACGGGGATAAATGATAATGACCAGTCAAACATTCTGAAATGGTACTTTTCGCCTGATTGACCATCGCCGGGCAAAAACACGCCTTGCGGCTCCCAATCGGACTGGGCAGCATTCCATATCCTCGGCGAACTCCACGTAATCAACGGTTCATCAATATGCAAAACATTTACGACTTCTCCTATTGCAACCGGCTCGCGGCTATCGCCTTCCGTCAATTGCATCCCTTTCTCGACGCTGCTATCGTCAAAATCGATTACATAAAACCGACGTATCTTTTTGTCATAAAGGCACACCCGTGAGGGACCTTTTTCCCATACTTTGGTAATAATCGGGTCATAAAACCGACCTAACGAGGACTCCGCTATCCCGGATATTCCGTTCGGACCGGCAAAATATTCCCCCTTTCCGGCCCTATCCTTGCTATCCGGCTTATAGTGACGAATTATTAAACCGTTGTGTTTATCGAAACAAAGGTATTCATTCTCGTTTTTATACCAGTAGTAAACTCTTTCATTAACGTCCTGATACGGCATTGTTTTCGCAACAATATCCCAGAAGGCGCCAATAGTACTAAGCAGAACATATCGCTTGTCTTCCATAGAGGCATAGACCTGTGAAAATTCAAAGTTGGGTTCGTTTGCGCCGGGCGGCTCTCTTTGGGGGCGGAGCGATGACTCCACTTGTTGAGGCGCCGGCTCACCGGGAACCAACCCCGATGGACTGATTATAATTCGCGCAGAACTTTCCGGTATAAAGTCATTGATATGGGTACTGAAGAACAACCTGCCCCAGAACAACGACACTGAAAGCAATGCCATCACGACAATTCCAGTCGCTATTACGTTGAGCAGATGTATTATTCTCGCGTTCATAACTCTATCTCCTAAAGCGCAGCCCTCGAAAACTTATACCACGAGCGTATCAGGCACGCCGCAATTAACAAAAACAGTATCGCGTAAATTTCCCAGCCGAAACCCTTTATCAAAATAACCGACACCAATATAAAGCTCAAACCTAATGCCCCAAGCGCCGCTATAAGCCGGTTTGATGTCCAGCCCGCCTGCAAACCGATACAATAACACGCAAATCCGAGCAGAAACACCGGGATAGATACTTCAGGATAAAGCAGACGAACGGAATGAGACGACTCTACGGTCTTCGTTAAAACCGCCGTGATGGTTATCCCCGCTAAAGGAACCAAACCAATGAAAACCAGTAAAATCCCTGCTATGACGCGCGCTGCAAAAATCTGACCGCGACTGACCGTTAGGGTCGCCAATAATGCTGATATTTTTCTCGTCCTGTCAAAATACATCTGCGCCGCACCCATCCCGCAAAAAATCATCATTCCTAAGATCGCATTCCATATAGGCAGACCTACGAAAAGCACATCATCAAACACGCCGTAATATATCCACCACAAAAACAGCATACTGAATATAACAGCTAAAATTAACGCACCTATGAAAAATACGCGGTTGTCTTCTATCTCTCGCATTATCAGTGTGAACATTTTGGCTCTCCTTGTTCATAATCGACCGCCGCATTGTCACCAAACGCGGTGCATTCGATGAATATCTCCTCCAATGTCATCGGTAAATCCGTGCAGCTTGCCGGCTTGAACGTGTTAAGAATGGTCTGCTTGTGCTCACTCCAGTTCGCCACGCTTATCGTTACCTCCCTGCCCTGCCTCTTTTGAGCGATTATTTCAGTAATTGGAAGCTCTTTCGGCGGCTCACCTTCAAAAATCACCCTCAACTTCCTCACCCGCCTCTTTAGCTCCTCCAGTTCACAATCTACAACTAATTTTCCCGCCCTCAGCATCCCTACCCTGTCGGCGATTCGCTCCACGTCGCTCAATATATGAGAGCAGAAAAGAATCGTCCGGCCGTCCCGGCTGATAAGCTCTATCGCCAATTCCAAAAATTGTCTTCTCGAAACCGTATCCAGCCCCAGCGTCGGGTCATCCAAAATCAATATCCTCGGCTCAGTCGCCATTGCAAGAGCCAAATTCAACTGTGCCTTCATTCCCCGCGAAAGCTGACTGACCTTACGTTCCATCGGCAGTCGAAACGTCTCGATTAGCCAGCGGAAAAATTGCTCGTTCCAGTGTGCTGATAATCCCTTGTAAAGCTGGACTATTCGCTGCACGGTGTAATTTGGAATGAGGTTATGTCCCTCCGCCACGTAGCCGATTTGTCCAAGAACCGATACGGGCAACTGCCACGAAGATGCACCTAATACCACCGACTTGCCTCGCGTAGCCGGCTCAAGACCAAGCAAAATCCGGATTATCGTCGTTTTGCCTGCTCCATTGCGCCCCAAAAGACCGTATATGCAGCCCTCCGGCACTTTCAGGTCGATTCCGTCTAAAACGCATCTCCCGTCGAAATACTTCGCGAGATTTTCGGTTTGTATTACGTATTCGCTCATAGTGCGTCCCTTCAATCACTTGAGATTGAATTTACCGCTTGTATCGTTGAACCATTTCAGCAGCGTCTGGCTGTCAATCTGCATATGAAACGCGTCCACCGCCGCCCTTTCCAAATCCTCACAGATAAACTTCTTCTTGACCGAGCCGCTCAGGTCACTGTCTAAGTTTGCCACAAATGTCCCCGCCCCGGGCCTCGTTGAGATTATCCCCTCGCGCTCCAATTGCTGGTATGCCTTTGCTATTGTATTGGGATTTATTGCAAGCTGGCCAGCAAGCCGTCTGACCGTAGGCAGCCGTTCCTCCTTCATCAGCTTGCCGCAGGCAATATCACGTTTCACCTGGTCCATTATCTGCTGATAAACTGGTCTGTCCGAAGCATTGTCTATTCGTATCTGCATATCTCAATCTCTATACTTGTCCTATCTCAACTATTACAAATATATCACTAACATCGTCTTCGTCAATGCTTTTTTTGAAAAAATTCGAAGAATTTTACCCTCCGGCCGTATCTTGTTGCCAAATAACGAGTTATCTTCGTTACGTTTTTGTTTCTTTTGCGCTAAAAATTATTTTCAGAAGCTGTAGCGAATACCAGTATAGATATTCGTGTCGTTCTCGAACTGGCCGAAGAAGGTGCTTTGATAATCGCCGAAGAAGATATTCGCGCCTGCCTCGACAGCCAGGTTGTCGCTGACCTTGTAATTGACGTTCGGCCGCATATACACGTCCTTGTCCGAGGGCGAAAAATAAGTGAACAACGAACATCGCAGATTCTGATTCATCAATAATTTCGTCAGCCGCAGCGTAATCAAATGCCTGTTCCTGTCCCGCGTAAGCCCCGAAGGCGAGCTGTTTTCGTATTCACCATAATCCATCATATGCTCGACATAGTATTGCAGCCCTGCCGTAAAATCCTTCCCAATATCCTGCGTGTAGCCGACGAGAAAACGAATCTCGGAATTATTGATGTTGCCGTTCGTCCCGCTCTGGTCGTCTTTCGAGTCATAGTATCCGAATTCGAGATTGCCGATACCTTTGCCCACGTTGCCGCGGACGCTGGCGCCATAGACATCCAAATCGGGAAAAATCGCCTTGCCCCTCGTAACGTTCTGACCGCCCGGACTTTTCCAGAATCCGTGATACGCATACAAGGCATACTCATAATTGTTGATGTTTTTGTACAACCTCAATGCGATTTCATCGTCCCGGAACCACCTGTCCGGTTTATCAACCGATACCTCCGCATCCTGGCCTGCCAACCTGCCAAAATTTGAATTCCAATAACTCAGCCGCTCACCGGTAATATACCGGTCGCTGTCGAACTGCGGTGTATAGACAATATCAAGATTCGCCAAGTCACTGAACAAGCTCACCTTCGCCGCATCCGAAGGCGCTTTGAGGTACTCGGTATCTCTGCCGATGAAAAACGCCTGCCAGTCCTTCGGAAACATATCATTGATGAAAACCAAATCTCCCGTCCCCCACGTCAGTATCTGCCTGCCGACCTTCACGTCCATATAGTCGTATGGACTGCTCGATACATAGGCCTCCCGCAGGTCAAAATCCCCCTGCTCTTCAACAAGGTCGCCTATTGTATCGCCTTTGACCTTCCAATCGCCCCAGTCCTGGCGAGATGACAGCTCCAATTGAAGCCGCTGCTCCATAAGCGACATATCTTTTTCGTATTTGTCGTTCCTCGTGCGATACCCAGCGCGGACTTCGTAAAATCCATGAACGTCAACATCGGCAAGCAGCGAGTTCGAGTCACTTACCGCCATAACCGGCGCAGATATGACCACAGCCAGCAAAACTATAAACGCCCGACCACAAATCATCTCCTCGCCTCCGAAGGCGGCCTTCTCAGATACCGCTCCGTAAATACATCGCCAAGACCTATATCGTATTTCACTTCGCTGAATTCCATCTCGGTCTTGCTGCCCGTGTTCAAATCGGAAACAACGGATTTTACAACCGTCGGAAATCCCTCGATTGTCTCGACCTTCTGCGACTCGATTACACGATAAAGCTTGCCCTGCTTGTCGTAAAATTCCATCTTCATCGGAACGAAAGTTTTGCGGTCTATCGAAACATTGTAATAACTGAATTCAACGCTGTCCGGCTGCTTAGGGACGTTCTTCACAACGTAATACTCGTCGGTCGTCTCAATCAGCGTATGGGTATCTTCCGCTAAGCTCCGCCCCGACACGTCTTCATACAGAAAGTCCGACCCTACGAAGCTCGTTCGCTTGTCGCCGGCGGCAATTCGCTTAACAAGGTCCAGCGCCGGCAGATACAGCCATCTGTCGTCATCCTTTGTAATATCCGCATACTTATGAACCATAAAAACCATCCCGCGAACGTCCGCCGGCCTTAGAAAATAAACGTAGTATTTCTGGTCACCGCCGTCCTTCACGTCCTTGCGTAAAATAATAAACTCGCGGTTCCTCGTCTGCCCCCTCTTGTCCGTTATCGTCATCGTAACCTTCGCCTTACCGTCGTCGCCCTGATAATAAGCCATAATATTCGCCTTGTTGACTATACTGTCAACGTCGCTGATTTTCTCAGGCGCATTAGCGTCCTGGGCCGTAGCAATCGCAGGCGAACATACAAACATAATCACAAGTGCCGTCAACAATCTCATCTTGCACCTCGCTTTCTTAAATCCGTTCAGTCCTGGCTCTTAACGCCAAGCTTTTTAAGTATCGACATCATCGGGCACCGGTTAGTAAAGGCCGACTGCAGCAGGTTCAATCCCACAAACGCAGTAAAAAGAAGCCAGTACTGAGAATGATAATATGCCAGCAAAACACTGACCAAAACAAAAAATCCCGCAATGCCCCTCAAACCTCTTTCGACGGTCATAATTCACCTCATACTATCCACTTTTTCGCAACATTCAACTAACTCATTTGGGAACATTTAACTCTCCACTATCCGCCTGCCTTTTGCATGCTCGCCTGCGTGACATTACCCCGCAAATAACCGCCATTACAACTATCGCTATAATACTCATCCAGGTAAGTTTGCCCAGACGTACGTGCCAGTTCTGATGTAGGTTTAACGCAATCAGGACGGCCGCAGCCGTTGAAATGATAATGCAAAAACCGCAGTTGCAGGTCGCCGACACCGGCGCCGCCTCACGCTTGAACAACACCTTCTCCGCCAGTTTTATTATCGCAGGCAACACCATCAATGTCACCGCCCCCGACAACGCCATAATCGCGCACATAAATATCCCGACCGTTCTGTATGGCACTAACGGTGCTGCAAGCAGCGGTAAAAATCCGACCGCGATAACCACGACGTTTCTGCTTATCGCGCGGGCCGGCTCAGCAAACATCTCCCCTGAGCTTGCCTGCCAGGAAACCGTCCTGGCATAACTTGTCCTCGCACGCTCCAGAAAATGTATCGCAAAATCCACCGCCATCCCCAGTGTAAGCGCGCTTAATACCGCCACAGGCATATCATAATCCTTGCCGGTCAATCCTATCAGACCGTAGATAACGATTATTGTAATCGTCAGTGGCATCATACATACCAATCCCCACAATGGCGAACGGAACAGTATCGCCATCATAATAAACACAATCAGGAAACTCCCAAGAAATGACTGCAGCATCCCGAAGACCATCTTGTCCTGCCAGACGGTATTGATATACGTAAGGCCTGCCCACCTGTGCTCCAAAGGCACAGGCGGCTTGTTAGCGGCGAAAAATTTGTCTACCTCTTTAACCACCCTCTCCATATCCTTGTTGTCTCCGCTTCGAAGCTGGAACCAGATATTTGCCTTCATATAGTCGTATGTCGTCAAATGCCACAAATCATCCGGCTTATGGCTGCTCTGAAATTGCATCAGGCACTGGGCAACCGCAGCCGATGTTTTGGGAATAACGTAGTTTTCTGGACTGCCGTCCGTCAGCTCCTGATAAACCTTTCTCACCACGTCCGTAACGGAATTGCTTTTGCCCACAAGCCCCGACTGCTGCAGATATTCCTGTAGTTCTGCAACGTACGCAAGGACCTCCGGCCGGGTGAATACCTTCTGCCCTTCCTTCTCCCTCTCGAAGAAATCAATCACCTCATACCACAAATCAACTGTGCCTGCCTCGCCTGACTTCTCTGCAGCCTTTAACTTTTCATCCGCCGCCTCAATCAGTTCGTCAAAATATTGTCCTTTGCTCTTCTTGCCCGAACCCTTTGAAAGAATCAGCTTCTCAACCTCACCTGCGATATCCCCCGCGGCCTCTGTTGGCTTCTCAATCTCGCCGCTTTTCTTCAGCCACCTCTCCCGCAAAGAATTTACCAGCTCGCTGTCAACATTCCGGCCGGCCTGACCTTCGAGAACAAGATACGCCATATAAGTCCCGCCGAAATGTTTGTTCAGCTCGATGTCCGCCTGCCGTATGGGATGCCGTTTGGCAAACCATTTCACGGGATTGTCGTTTATCTGAATCTTAGTAATCCCGTAAACAGCGACCGCCGTAATCACGACCGTCACCGCCAGTATCGGCTTGGCCGCCCTGTAAGTGAAACGCCCCGTCTTGTTGAGCGCCATCGTAAGCCGGCTTTGTTTTTCCGTACGAACCGCCGCACGACCGAAACCCTCGAGCGTCTTGTCGCTTATCATCATTATATACGCAGGCACAAATGTCACCGTGAATACCCACGCTATCATGACGCCGATGGCCACAAATATCCCGAAAACCTGAACAGGCGGTATCGGCGTCATCGCCAGCGACACGAATCCTGCTGCCGTCGTCAGTGAGGTATACAGCATAGGCGTAAACAGATTGCCCATAACCTCCCTGATTGTGCCGGCCCTGCCCTTCTCCTTCGTATAAAGCTCGAAAAATTCCGAAAGAATGTGGACCGAATCCACCACCGATATCGGCATAAGGAATATCGGTATCATCGAGCTCATAATGTGCACAGGAAATCCGAAACCGATGAGCAAACCCATCGTCGAAATCACCGATACCATTGCAACGACCATTGGCGAAATAACCAGCACGAACTTCCTGAAGAAAAACAGCATAAGTAAAAAAACCACTAACATTGCCAGCGGTGCCGATACCGCCATCTGTATGAACATCTCCACGCCGAACGTATCCTCCGCCACGGGCAATCCCGTTATGTAATACTCCTCGTCCCCTTTTAATGTACTTATCTTTTCCCTCATCGCGCTGTAAACACGGTAGCTCAAATCCTTGCTCGTTAGCGGCAGATACAAACAAATCGCCTTGCCGTCTTCGGAAACAAGCGTCCCCTTCAGCAGAGGATTGCTCATCGCCTTGTCTCTTATCTCCAGCGCCTCGGCCTCCGTCGCGGGCGGTTTGTGCATCAGCCATTCGAACTTCACCTCGCCCGGCCCCCCCTGGCCGATATGGTCAACCGTCGATGGCGTAAGTATATCGCTCTCTATCACTCCGATTTGTTCGCCGGCCTTATCTTCGCTCGGCCAGGTAAGCGTCTTCGAAAATTCCGTAAGCTCATAAATCCTCGATAACGAATCCGGATTAAAAACACCGTTCGCGTTCTTATTATTAACGATGCCGACCACAACGATGTCGTGCAGGGCGAACTCCTCCTTGGCGAGATTATGGAATACCCTCACCGCCTCGTCTTTTGAAAGCATATTCTCCGGGTCGGTATCGACTTTTATAAGGGGTATCAGTGCTGCCGTAGCCGCCGTAAAAACTACCATCATGACGGCAACCAGCTTGCAGTGCCTGACCGAATAATCTATTATCCCCTGCTTGAATCCCATCTCTATCGACCTCCAGTTAAATATCTCTCTCTACTTGTAGAATACTCTACAAAATGCTCATTCCTGCCGAGGGGTCCCTAATATCTCCAGCGTCTCCCCGATAACAGGCAAGGACCTCGTCGTCACCTGCGGGTCATTCGCTTTGCCTTTCACTTCCACTCGAACCACGGCACGGCCGAGCCCCTCCGTCAGCGATTCCAGTATCGACGGCTTCTTAGCCGCAAGCCGCCTGCCTCGAGCCGTCAATGTCAAATTGATGTCGTCCGTCTCCAAATCCAGCCGGCCCGAACCGTAAAATGCCAGCGACTTGCCCGACAAATCTATCTGCCGTAGAAACACCTTGTTGTCCTGAATATAGGCGTCCACCACCATCTGGTCGAACGCGTAATCGCCCGACTCCGTCAAATTCAGCACCTGCAGCAGCTTAGCCAGCGGCGACAGCTTCCCGACTTCCATATCGATTATCTTCAGCCGACACCTGCCGAGACGAATACGATTATCGACTATCGACCCCACTATGCTCAAAGAGCCGTTTATTGTCCCTGTGCTGTAGTGCTCCTCGGGTCTCATCTCTTCGGGCTTGTCCGAAAGAAATTTCTTCAAATCAGCCCCGGCCACGCTTGCTTCGAGAAGATAATCCAGCCCGCCCTCCCTCGATTGATTCAATTGCAGCTTGCCTATCATTTTACCGTCGTAGAAGTCCGCAATAAAATATCTCGAAAGCCACGATTTCGACTCCGGGTCGTATCTCAAAACCGTGTCCATCTTCTCAAAAGATTTGTCCTTGAACCTCACCTGCTCTCCGTAAAACTTTATCTCCCCTGCCGTAATTTCCATCCCCTCGCCTTTGACTTGCTCCTCCCCCAAAACTACCTTGCCCGCCATTTTCATTGCCGACTCCACCGGCTCGCCATGAGATTTGTGCACCGCCTTTGCCTTTATGTCCTCAAATTCAATCTGATTTTGTGTCATCACCAATCGCCCTGAAATATCCCGCAGAGGATAAGGCAGCAGATTACAATCTATCGTGTTGCCGAGGCATTCTATAATCAGCCGGTTGCCAACGCAGTTGCCGTCCGCTTTTGTGCCCACGTCCGCAGTCAGGTTCACTTCCCCCCCGGGCCTAAGCGCCGTAACCATCACGCCCAGCGAACCAGGCAGCGCCCCGATAAGCTCCTCGTTCTTCAGCTCAATGCGCTCCGCCTGCATCGACAAACAATAATCAAGCCCCTGCTCCTTGCCCGCGGGCCACACATGACCCGAAAATCCAACCATCCCCGTCCCAAATCGACCCGTCAGGTTATCAATGTTCACGTCATTCGGCTCGAAGATTATTTTGCCCGTAACGTCGCTTACAACTATCGGTAGCGCCTGCGCTTTTATGGAGCTGCCCTTCGGAAACACCTCGGCAGTAAACGACCCTGCGCCTTGTCCACCTTGCGGATTGAAAATCTTTATCGTCGCGTCAATCAGACCCGCCATCTCGAACTGATTGTAAATGTCCCTCTGCGCAGCCGGCAGCGCCTCCTCCAGGGTAGAATCCAGAGGTATGCCTTTCCCCTCTACCAAAACATCGTATGTCGGCTTCTCCCCCTGCCCTAAATTCGCCTTGCCATTTATCGTTATCTTCCGCCCTTCCCACTCCGATATCACGTCTGAAAACTCAATGCTGCCGGCCCCAAAAAACAGCTTCCCTCTCGTATGCTTCAGCGGGTACCCGAACCCGGCGTACTTGCTCTCCACGTCCAACAGTTCCACCGCAATCGCCGTCTGCTTATCCGTCGCCGACAGTCGCCCCCGCGAATAGTTAATTGCTGCCGTCCCCTTCGGCGAAAACGCCGTCCAGAACCGTTGCGCATCTCGCCCAAGCGCATCATACAAGTCCTTGTCCAGCAGCATATTGTCGCTGGTTATCTGCAACCGATACTTCCAGTCCGGCCCGAAGTCCGACGCCCATCCCGACAAAACAAGCTCCACCTCCCCGTGCCGACCGGCCAAATCCTCCAATCTCGCGCTTTTCTCCGTAAGCTCTATCTGCCCTGTAATGTGCTCAACCGGATATGCGAAATTACCGTCGCATACCGCCGCATCGCTGCAGTAAACTGTCCCAGCTATCTTGCTTTCGATAATGCTCGATAGATTCCCCGAAGCATGTAAATCCATGTCAATCCTGCCGGATGGACTATACCTGTTAAAAAATTTCTGCAGTGCTTCAATAAACGGCGCCTTCTCCGCTACCGACTGAGTTTCAAACGAAAATAACTTTCGTCCCGGCGCGCCTGGACTCGGCGGGAAATTCAAATCCTTCACCTTCGCCGCAAGTTCATACGACCCGTTCGGCTCATAACTAAGATTCGTATCCAGCACCATCGTCCACGGACGCTCAAATCCAGGCACGTCTTTCGACGATGCCCTCCAGCCAACCACAATTTTACCAGGACACCAATTCCCGTTTATGCTTTTCTTAAGGTCTCGTCTGCTCTCGGGGTAAATATAAAAAACATACCCTCCCTTACACACATTTCTTTCTGCAGGCAGAAAATCCCCCGACACAGGCCAGTCCTTCACAACCCGCACCCGCCCCCCTGCCGCCTTGATATACTCCACTCTCCCATTCTCAAACCACACAAGCGGCAGTCGCCCCCCGGCGCCTCCTGGCATTTCTACTCTCAACGACGACAAATTCCACCTGCCGCTGTCCGAGTCACACAAGGCCCTCAGCACAAAATACTTGACAAATATCTCCTTAAGCCGGGGACGAAACGTCATTAAGCTGCCCACACGAAAATGCACCCGGACCGTCTCCGCCTTTAGAATCGAGTTATCGTAGCCCGCTGAAACTTTGGGCCAGACCGTAAGGTCATTGATATATACCGACCCGTCGAACCGGAAATCTACCGACCCGGCCTCTATCCTTGTATTCGTTAATTCTGAAATCTGCCTCAGGGCAATTTTAGGCAGCACCCGCCCCGCGAACACCAAACTCATCCACATCACCGCCGCCGTCAAAACAAATTCAAGGAACCACCCCCATATCCTCCTGCCCCTCCTCCTGACTCGCCCTTTCAAAACCGAAGGCATAATCTATCGTCGTCCTCTGACCTTAATCGCCTTGTCTGAAATATCACGCCTGTAATACGCCCCTTCAAAGCTTATCCTGCTCACCGCCTCGTATGCACGCGACTTCGCCTCCGCTATCGTCTCCCCAACCGCCGTCACTCCCAGCACCCTGCCGCCCGCCGTCACTAACTTTCCGTCCTTCATTGCCGTCCCCGCGTGAAACACCACTACGTCCTCAAGCTCCTCCGCCTCATCCACCCCCTTTATTTCCTTGCCCTTTTGGTAATCTCCAGGATACCCCCCCGAAGCCATCACCACGCACACCGCGGGCCGCTTGTCCCATTCCAATGTTACTTCATCGAGACGCTGCTCACACACCGCCATGAAAACCTCTAACAAATCGCTCTTCAGCCGCATCAAAATCGGCTGCGTCTCAGGGTCCCCGAATCGAACATTGAATTCCAGCACCCTCGGCCCGCCCGCCGTTATCATTATCCCCGCGTAAAGCACACCCTTGTATGGCGTGTCGTTACGATTCATACAGTCCACGACCGGCACTAAAATCTCCCGCTCTATCTGACCCATCATCGCATCCGTCACCACCGGCGCAGGACTATACGCACCCATCCCTCCCGTATTCGGCCCCGTATCGCCGTCGCCTATCGGCTTGTGGTCCTGCGACGACTCCATCACGTAAATGCTCCTGCCATCTACAAACGCCAGTATCGACGCCTCCTCACCTATCAGCTTGTCCTCCACTATCACCTTGTCTCCCGCCGACCCGAATATCCGGCCAACCATTATCTTCTCCGCCGCCAATATCCCGTCGGATGGCTCGTCGCAAACTATCACGCCCTTGCCCTTCGCTAACCCCGCCGCCTTCACCACCACCGGCTCGTCCCTGCTCGCGATATATGCCTTTGCGTCGGCAAATCTCGTAAACGTCCGCCCTTCCGCCGTCGATACAGAGCTTGACCGCATTATCTGCTTAGAGAATGACTTGTCCGCCTCCAATTGCGCCGCCGCTCCATTAGGCCCGAACGCCTTTATCCCCGCCTGCTCCAGCGAATCCACTATCCCCGCCGCAAGCGGGTCCTCTGGCCCGATTATCGCAAGCTCAACCTTATTCTCTTTTGCGAACGTTACCAGCCCCGCAACGTCCTCCGCCTTTATCGCTGCGTTCTCCCCCCACCTCGCCGTCCCGGGGTTTCCCGGCGATATATACAGCTTGCTCAGCTTCTTCGATTGCGCCAGCTTCCACGCTATCGCGTCCTCCCTGCCCCCGCCGCCTACCAGCAATACTCTCATTTCCCCAAACCCCTTTGCTTTCTGCTTTTTTATTTTTCCTTTTTACTTTGTCCTTTCGCCATTACTCTACCAACCTCACCGCCTTACCTCAAGCCAAAACAAGCGCATAAAAAAAACCGGTTGGTCTTCCAGCCGGCCCATAAAACAAATCGCACTTGGCTAATTACTGCCCATTTTCGTAAAGCTCTTCTACCTCCTCTGACGTCAGGGCGCGATTGTATATCCTGACATCATCGGCTATGCCCTTGTAACTATTCTCACTGAGACGACTGCCAATACAAACAGGCATATTGTTGTTTCCAATCGAAAGAGTTTTAGGGTTGCTGTTGACTGGTGCACCATTCACATATAGTGCGATAGTGCTACCATCATACGTCCCGACGATGTGATACCACTGGTTTAATGATAACGTATAGCTACTGTTCATAGCAGAACCGGAGTTGCCACCTAGAATACCATCAGTGATCATAAAGCGCGGATATGTCCCGTAATGTGATAGATCTATTGCATAAAGCTCCCATGGTGTTAGTGTAAATATGTTTCTGTAAATTGGTGTTAACCAAGCATGTGTCTGGGTGGAAGCGAGCGTAGCGAGCTGGAACCCAGACACATGCGAAATTCGCTTGAAAAGGTGGGCTCGTCCCGTTCTCCTATAAAGGTTTACAAGAACTTTAATTAGGAGAAAAACAAGATGGCCCACCGAAACAATGGTAACAAGCTGGACGCTGTGATGGAAATGTTAATTGAAAATGGTTTTGAAAGTTTTGCTGATGTACTGCGGATTCTGCTTAACGAGGCAATGAAAATCGAGCGGGACCAAGCCCTCGGAGCCGGGCTGTATGAACGCACTGACACACGCAGAGGCTATGCCAATGGTTACAAGCCAAAGGCTGTGGATACTCGCATAGGCAAGCTGAACGTCGATGTGCCGCAGGTAAGGGGTGATGTGGAGTTTTATCCATCGGCTCTTGAAAGAGGCTGCCGCAGCGAAAGAGCCTTAAAGCTGGCGATAGCCGAGATGTACGTCAAAGGCATTTCCACCCGCAGAGTAACTGATGTTCTGGAGAAGATGTGCGGCTTGGATATCAGCAGCACACAGGTATCGAGAGTATCCAAAATACTTGATGAACAGCTAAGCAAATGGCGTGATCGGCTGCTTGGTGAATATCCGTATCTTGTGCTGGACGCTCATTATGAGAAAGTGCGTAAAAACGGCTCTGTAGTCAGTTGTGCCGTGTTTACAGCCATTGGCCTAAATACTGACGGCAGGCGCGAAATCCTCGGCGTAAGCGTCTCTTTGAGTGAGGCTGAGACACACTGGCGCCAGTTTCTCAAGAGTTTGAGGAGGCGAGGATTGTCAGGAGTTAAATTTGTGGCAAGTGATGATCACGATGGACTCAAAGCTGCTTTGAATGCTGAATTTACCGGCGTGATTTGGCAGAGGTGCCAATGTCACTTACAGCGTAATGCAGTTAAGTATGTTCCGAAGGTTTCGATGCGAAGCCATGTAGCTGAAGATCTGCGTGACATTTTTAACGCAAAAGACCTGCTGAGCGCAGAAGAAAGACTGCAAAAGTGCATTGAAAAATACGGCAAATCTGCACCGCAGTTGGCCGAGTGGGCAGAGGAAAATATCCCCGAAGGCCTGGCTGTGTTTGCTTTGCCAAGTAAGCATCGAAAACGAATGCGGACGACGAACATGCTGGAGCGATTACATGAAGAAATCAAGCGTAGAACCCGTGTTGCACGACTGTTTCCCAATGAGGCATCATTGTTGCGATTGGTCAGTGCGATAGAGATGGAGATCAGTGAGGACTGGATTGCCGGCAAAAGATATTTGGATATGAACGTGGAAATGGAGAACGAAAGCGAATCCGCTAATTCAAAAGAAAAAAGAATTTACAGAAAAAATGTTGCTTAATCACAGATTTTGTCTTTACCACCATAGCTTCTATTATTCCAAGCTGTATCCTCTGTCCGATTATAAAACCTATCAAGTCTATTCTTTAGAATGCCTTCCATTTGCCCCATAATATACCCAGGCCAGTCACCCCTAAAAGATGCCTCTGTCAAGAACAACCCCTCTATGCCATTTTGCTTATAGACCTTTATTTTATGCTTAGCTTGTTCATCGTAGTCCTTCTTGCCATTGACACCAAAATACTCAATTATCATACCGTACTCTGGCAAATGAAAATCAGGGTACCAAATTCTAACCTTTCCCCTGTCAACCACTGCTGCTGGATGCTCATACTGATACGCAATATTATTCCTGTCCAAAAACCTTGCTATCTGCACCTCACCTTTGCTCTTAAATCCAAGCTCATTCTTACCTGCTATGAAGCAGTAATCCTTTCTCATATAAAAACAAGACACTCCAACTTTTTATATTTATTGGTTTCATATCCTCCAATTTCATTCATTTTAGCTTTGCTCTAATAATTCATCTTATCGTCTCATCTTACTCCTTACCGCCTCTTCTCCGTCCTTATCTTCTCTACTCCACCAACTTCTTCTTCATCCACCTTCAATCATATTACATCATCACTTCCCTACCCTCTTGAAGTGTAACATGATTAACTATTCAAGCTATAACTTCTTTT
>JBDRMP010000110.1:0-18325 GCA_043811995.1 Planctomycetota bacterium | reverse complement strand
CGAGCGAAGCGAAGCAATCTCAAACGCTCGATATTGAGAGATTGCTTCGTCGTCCCGATACACGCAGCGTTGCGACGAGCCCGTTTCGGAAATAGGGACTCCTCGCAATGACAAAAAAACCGAGGTTTTGTTAGATGCTCTAACAAGGATATCTGAAGTTGTTAAGAAATATTATTTAAGATTTTGAAAAGCTTGTCGGGCTGCCTCAATGGTCTTTTCGATATCGGCTTTTGAATGGGCAAGAGATACGAACATTGCCTCGTATGCGCTTGGGGCGATGTAGATACGATTGTTTAACATTTCAGCAAAGAAGGTCTTGAACTGGCGAATATTGGTCGATTTTACGTCTTCAAAATTTTGGACGGGCCTATTGGTGAAAAAGCAGCTTAAAAGCGAGCCGACGCGGTTGATAATAATGGGGACATTCTGCTTTTTGGCCGCCTCATTTAGTCCCTCTGTCAGCATTGTGGCTTTGACTTCGAGTTTTTTGTAGCAATCGCTTTTGGCAAGTATATTCAGAGTCGCATTTGCGGCTGCAGTGGCAATGGGGTTACCGCTTAGTGTCCCCGCCTGATAAACAGGGCCGAGCGGCGCAAGCATATCCATAATCAGTGATTTCCCGCCGACTGCGGCCAAAGGAAGACCTCCGCCTATTATTTTGCCTAAGCAGGTAATATCCGCTTTTATGCCATAAAGCTCCTGCGCACCGCCACGAGCAATGCGAAAGCCGGTAATAACCTCGTCGAAAATCAGGACCGTTTTTTCGCTATCGCATAAATCGCGAAGCCCCCTCAGGTATCTCTCTACAGGCGGGACGACGCCCATATTTGCGGCTACCGGCTCGACAAGGACCGCTGCGATTTTGCCCTTGTGACTTTGAAAAATCTTTTTTACCGCGCCGATATCGTTATAGGGAACGACTACAGTGAGGTTGGCAACGGCAGGGGGGATACCCGCACTTGAAGGCGCCGAGTGTTCAGCAGCCCCTGAGCCGGCGGCAACGAGTAATGAATCACTGTGACCGTGATAACACCCGCCCATTTTGATAATCAAATCTCTCCGCGTATATGCCCTGGCTAATCGAATCGCCGTCATAACCGCCTCGGTGCCGCTGCTGACCAGGCGAACCTTTTCAATCGAAGGGAATGCCGCGCATATCTTTTTTGCCAGTTCTGTCTCGCCCAGCGTAGGAGCTCCGAAACTCGTGCCTTTTTTTGCGGCATTTTGTATGGCTTTGACAACAGCCGGATGGGTATGCCCTAAAATCATCGGCCCCCACGAGCCAACGTAATCGATATATTCATTTCCGTCGATGTCGTAGATTTTAGAACCCTTCGCTTTGGCGATGAAAAGGGGTTTTTGGTCAACGCCCCCGAAGGCCCGAACCGGCGAATCCACCCCGCCGGGCAGATACTCGACTGCTTCAGCGAAGGCCGCAATTGACTTTGTGTTTCGTATTTTTTTCATTGGGTTAATCGTAAAGATTGGACCTCTTTTGGTCAATCGTTACTTATCGTTGGTATTGTGGGTGTGCTGCAAACTACGATTATCTTCACTGTTTGACAGGGCCTCGCTCGATGGCTCTGAATCCCTGGTCGCGTCTGAGTGGTATCAGCATTCCATTAGTTTTTTCCAGCCAGTCATACATTTTCTTGTTCATTTCATCTATCAGCTTTTTATATTCCGGCTTGTTAATCAGGTTGTGCTTCTCCTCCGGGTCGTTTTGGAGGTCATACAACTCGTCGATATCCCAGATTCCGTGATAATGCATGTATTTGAATTTCTTCGTTCGCAGACCATGGACGGTCGGCGTCTGCGGGAAATTTCGTTCCCAGTAATATTCGTAGTAGGCCTCCTCTCGCCAGGAAATCTTTTCCCCAGCCAAAAGTTCCTTGAACGACCGCCCGTCCATACGAGCCGTCGCCCGAATTCCTGCTATGTCTAAAACGGTGGGAGCAACGTCGATATTCTGGATAAGTTCATCGATGACAGCACCCGGCTTTATCATGCCCGGTGCATAAACAAGCATAGGAATACGCATCGACGCCTCGTACATATTTCTTTTGTCGATTAGCCCGTGCTCGCCGAAACAAAATCCGTTGTCGCCCATGTAAATAACAAGCGTGGATTCGGCTTCGTCGGACCCATCAACATAGTCGAGAATCTTTCCTATGCTCTCATCCACGCTCAAAAGTGTTTCACAATATCGTTTGTAGAACGTATCGAAATCCATTTGCCCGTGATACATATAATCTACGCCGTGCCAGCTGTTCCGCTGCGCCTTCACCCACGCGGGCTTGTCCCTGTAGTTTTCTTCCGTGTCGGCCATAGTATCAGGATAGGTCAGCTTCACGTTTTCATACTTGTTCAGGTGTCGCTTGGCCGGCTCGAACATCGCGTGAACTGCCTTGTGAGACAGATACAAAAAGTAGGGCTTGTTCTTGTCCCGCTTGTTTTGCAGCCAGTCCATTGCGTATTCCGTGAGAATGTCGGAGATATAACCCTCGCGCTTGACTTTCCTGCCGTCGATGTTCAGCTCGGGGTCATAGTAAACTCCCTGTCCGCGAAAACTAATCCACCTGTCAAAGCCCGGTCTGGGTTCGTCCGAGGCGTCCCCCATATGCCATTTGCCCATAAACGCCGTTTCGTATCCGGCCTTTTGAAGGTATTGGGGAAAATACTCCGTGCCTTTCGGCACCGGCGTGTTATTGTCCACCACGCCGTGTTTATGCGCATACTGACCGGTTAATATCGATGCTCTGCTCGGTGAACAAAGAGAGGTCGAAACAGTCGCGTTTTTGATATATGCCCCTTTATGAGCCATCCTGTCCATATTGGGGGTCTTTAGAAAATCGGGCTTGTTCAAAAAGCTCATAAAGTCGTATCGATGGTCGTCGCTTAGAATAAAGATTATATTTTTGGCCTTCTTTTTTGACGAACCGAATGAATCCGTCGCGCCCGAAAGGCCGGCGCCGGCAAGTGAGGCCATTGTCAGTCCCGTCGTTTTCAAGAAACTCCTCCGAGTCGTTTGTTCATCAGCCATTAGTTCTGCTCCTTGCCGTTTGGCTTTAATATAGACCTGTTTCAACGGCGGTTCAAACGTTCTCACTAAGTTTGCGGTTTCAACTGGCTATGTTTGCCGACTATATATTTCACGAGTTCCGAGACATATCCATTGACCCTGTCCACTGCGGACGGGTCTTTTGTGGGCATATTCTTGATAGTATCAATAAGCGGCGATGCCTTCTCCCCCAGCGCATCGATTGCGTTCAAGGCCAGAATGGAAACGTAAGCACCGTTTTTGTCCGGCGGGGCAAGTTCCTCTAAAACAGATAGTGCCGGACCCAGGTCGTTTTTACCGCCGTATTGTCCAAGAGCGTTTGCTGCGATAATGCGGACAGTGGGCGATTCATCCTTCAAAACATGTCGAAGCTCTTTGTTGGCGTCCCTTACTGCTTTTTCTCCTCGCATCAGCAGCCCCATTGCCGCCCAGTAGCGAACGGCGCTGTCGCTGTCTTTCAAACCCCTTTTTAATTCTTCCAGTGCGCCCGGATTCATAAGCGAAGCTAAATCTGCCATTGCCAGAATCTTTTCAAGAGGGTATTTCACTTCGTTATGGCCCATTTCATACATTGTCGCGCCCATCGAGCGTGTATGTTGCTCGGCTTCACTTAAAAAACCCACGTCGCGTATGCTCAATATATGCTCACGCAGTGCCTGACGCAGTTCCGTCAATACTGCCTGATGCTGGGGCGACTCAACGAGGTTTGCCACTTCGTCCGGGTCGGTCTTTAAGTCGTAAAGTTCCTCCGGCGGCTTCGGCTCCCAGAACCGTCTCTGCACGGCGTTGAGCTTGCCCTCATCGTATAGCCGTTTCCAAACACGTGTCGTGGGGGTCTGGAACATATAATCGATATACTGACCGTAAATTAAATGGGGCATATAGTTTCTAATGTAAATATAGCGGTGGTTACGCACCGAACGAACCATATCGTAACGTTCATCCATTCGTCCGCGGAAACCGAACAGATAAGGTTGCGGCTCTTCTTCGTACTTGCCCATTACGGAATGGCCCTGAATCCACTCAGGCGGCTTTATGCCGACAATACTCAAAAGCGTCGGCGACATATCAACAAAGCCGACTAAACAGCCGGATACTCCTCCCGGACTGTATTGCTTCGGCGCAAGATGCCTGAACTTCTCCGGAACGTAAATTATCATTGCAACCTGCAAGCCGGAATTGTATGGCCAGCGCTTGCTTCGCGGCATACCTGAGCCATGGTCACCGTAAAAAAAGATTATCGTCTCGTCCATCAGACCGGCCTTTTCGAGCTCCCTCAGCCGTGCCCCGACCTGCGCATCCATCTCCGTGACCTTGTCATAATATTGAGCCCAGTCATGGCGCACCTCCGGTGTGTCCGGATGATAGGCGGGAACAGGCGCCTTGGCCGGGTTGTGCTTGAGTGTATGCGGTCGTGCTCGAATCTGGCTTTCATGGCTGACGGTGATATTGAAGATTGAAAAAAAGGGCTGCCCCTCGGCACGATTCTTCCAGTGAGCATTCTTCGACGAATCGTCCCATACTTTGCCGGGTTTGGTAAGGTTGTAGTCCTCTTTGTTATTGTTCGTGCAGTAATACCCGGCCTCTCGCAGAAACTGCGGGTACATGCGCATAAATTCAGGCATCGTCACTTCGCTTCGCATATGTTCCGAGCCGCTGCTTGTCGGATATACTCCTGTAATCAGCGCCGTCCGTGCTGGCGCGCAAACCGGTGCTGTTGACCAGGTCGTCTCGTATAGCATCCCTTTGGCGGCAAATGAATCCAGGTTGGGCGTCTCGGCATATGTATCGCCATAGCAGCCAAGCTCAGGGCCTGCGTCCTCGCAGGTTAGCCACAAAATGTTTGGGCGTTTTTGTGCCTTGTCGGGCCCGGCCCGGCACTGACTAAATCCGAATAGACCGCTGCCCGCTACAATAGAACCGCTTTGCAGGAACTTTCTCCTCGAAAATCTTTCATCTCGATGCATCTTCGGGCTCCATTTTTCCTTGTAATTCCATAATCATTTCCGCCGGCCTGCCCTGTCTTATCAATTGCCTTATCTTCTTCATATATGGAGCAATATGTTTGAAGAACCTCTTGTAACTTTCGCACAGGTAGCTCACCCCTGGCTGGCCTTCACGCAATTTCATAAATCTGTGTTTCGGACAGTCGCCGTGACAGGCAAACAAAACATCGCATTTTCTGCAGCGAGTGGATATTGCTGTCTCTTTACTCCTGCCGAACTGGATTTGCTTTTCGGATTCGACCATCTCTCCCAGCTCGTCGTTCATAATGTTACCCAGACAATGCTCCGGATAAACATAATGGTCGCACGAATACACGTCCCCGTTGTGTTCCATAACCAAGCACCTGCCGCAGCTTTCCGAGAATGTGCAGGCGGGCGTAATTCCATTTACCCACGAAGCCAGGGCCCATTCGAAGTTCATTACAAACACTCTGCCGACGTCCGTGCGAACCCACTCGTTAAATATCTTAATTAAAAAGTCGCCGTACGCTGCCGGCTCAACACTCCATTCGGTTACCTGCTCTGATGTATCTTCCTGTTCCGCAGCTGCAGGTGCGGCAAGACGCAATCCGAGTCCTTCTGCAGCCCGGTCAGGTTGTCTTTCTACAATCGGTATGAATTGTATGAACCGGACGCCTTGCTCTTTAAAAAACCTGTAGGTATCCAGCGGCCTTGTAACGTTTTGTCTGGTTACACAGGCCAGCACGTTGAATTCCACTCCGTGTTTTTTGAGAAGTTCCAGCCCCCGTATCACCGCTTCAAATGTCGGCCCGCCGCTGTGGTCAACACGGTAATAATTATGAATATCTTCGGGCCCATCGATGCTTAGGCCGACTAAAAAATTGTTGCCTGCCATAAACTCACACCAGTTTTCGTCGAGAAGTGTGCCGTTGGTCTGCAGTGAGTTGCTTATTTGCCTGCCGCCCGCATATTTTTTTTGTAAGCGAATTGCTTCGCGATAAAAATCAAGCCCCATAAGTGCCGGTTCGCCTCCTTGCCAGACAAATGGGACCTCTGGTAACGGCTGTGACTCTATGTATTTCCGGATAAATGTTTCAAGAACTTCATCATTCATTCGATAAGTGTGATTTTTGGGGAAGAGCGATTCCTTTTCCGTATAAAAGCAATAACGACAATCAAGGTTACACGCCGGGCCTGTCGGCTTGGCAATTATATTGAAACCCTTAGGCGAACAGTTTTGTTTCGAGGAACTTCTCATAATTCTTCTTGGACCCATCTGTATCTTGAGCCACTGATGCCGAAAGAGCATACTAAACAGAAAAGGACTTTCGGTCAATAACCAGGCCCTGACCGGCAATTTTATCACACTTAATACATTACGGCGAATGGTTTGACATTATGCGTGTCCGGCTGATATATTATCCTTGTTTTCTTGCGCCCGTAGCTCAGCTGGATAGAGCAACGGATTTCTAATCCGTAGGCCAGGGGTTCGAATCCCTTCGGGCGCGTTATGCAAGTGTCTCATCGTTAACTCGTAAAGAGATTCTTGCCTTTTTTGAACGACGTGCTAAAATCCGGCTAAATTACCTTTGGGCTTATGGCTGTGGTCAAAGGTCTTATGTCTTGGTTTTTTGGTCTTGTTCTGAGGTTCTGACTATGAATTACGCGGTTATTATGGCGGGCGGAACGGGCAAACGACTGTGGCCCTTGAGCAGAAAAAACAGGCCCAAGCAGGTCCTCAAGCTCTTCCAGGGCCAGACCCTTCTTCGTCTCTGTTTTGAACGCCTCTCACCCATTTTCGACGCCCGCAACATCATCGTCCTCACCAACAAAGGTTACTCGGATATTGTTCGCGAATCAGTTACCGGCCTGCCTTACAACAATGTAATCGCGGAGCCGGTTGTCCGTGACACCGCCGGAGCCATAGGCCTGGCCGCGTCAATCCTCGTAAGGTTTGACCCCGACGCCACTATGGCCGTCGTTACAGCAGACCAGTTGATTGAACCCGCAAAAACCTTCCAGCAGGCGATTAAGGATGCCCTTACTTTCGTCAATGCCAACCCCGACAGTATGATTACTTTTGGTATCAAGCCCACGTTCCCCAGCACCCAGCTTGGCTATATAAAATGCTCCGCCCACGCCAAATGCCCCAAGTGCAAGAACCAAATCTATACCGTTGACAGCTTCAAGGAAAAACCCAGTGAAGAGACCGCCCGGCGGTATCTCAAGGAGGGCAAGTTCTTCTGGAACTCAGGTATGTTTGTCTGGAAGGCCAGGACCATCCTTTCGCATATCACCGAATTGCTGCCCGATACCGTCGGGCCGCTCAAAAAAATCCAGTCCGCGTGGGACAGTCCCAGGCAGCAGGAAATCCTCGATGACTTCTTCCCCAGATTGCCCAAAATCAGTATCGACTTCGCCGTTATGGAAAAGGCGCCCGACGTTCACGCCATCCGGCTCGACTGCCGCTGGCTTGACCTCGGCTCGTTCACGGCCCTGGCCGACATCATCAAATCCGACAAAAATAACAACATCGTCGTCGCCAGCCAATATGAACTGCTCGACTGCAAATCCAGCGTCCTCGTGACCGAGGATTCCGAGCACCTGATAGCCGCTGTCGGCCTTGAAAATATGGTCGTAGCCCACAGCCCCGACGTGACGTTTGTTTGCCCCCTCGATAAAACATATTTGATTAAAGAGCTGCTCGAACACATAGAGAGCCACACCGGCGAAAAATTCCTGTGACAAATTCTGCCTCGAAAAATCTGCGATATTGTCATTGCGAGGAGTCACGATTTATCGGGACGACGCGGCAATCTCAAAAGAATTTGTCATTCCCGCGCAGGCGGGAATCCAGAGAATAATAAGTTAAATGCGATATCTCGCAATCGATTACGGAACCAAAAGAACGGGCCTGGCCTTATGCGACCCGACAGAAACAATCGTCTCGCCTTTGGCGGGCCTTGCGACCGCAAAAGAGTTGCTCGGTAAAATCGTTGAAATCGTCAAGGCCGAAGGTATCGAAGCGATTGTAGTCGGGCTGCCTTTGAATATGGATGGCACTCAAAGCGGCCAGGCAGGCATCGTTTCCAACTTCGCCGACGAGCTGAAAAAACACGTTAGTGTCCCCATATTCTTTCAGGATGAGCGATTGACCACCTTCGCCGCCGAGGGAAAACTTGCCGACTGGTCTTTCCATCGAAAGCGAGGGAAGCCTGTCCGCCGTAGCGTCAGCGAAGGCGGATTGACCCGCAAAAAGAAGAAAAAACGAATCGATGCTCTCGCAGCAGCGGAAATTTTACAGCAGTTCCTCGATTCAAAACGTATCTAATTATGAGGTGATACTAAATGAATCATGAGAAGCGAAAAGTTGTCATTATAGGCGCCGGTTCGGTCGGCGCAACATACGCTTATGCGCTTATGCACACCGGCCTGGCTGACCTTATCGTGCTGGTTGACCTCGATAAGAAACACGCCGAAGGCGAAGTTATGGACATCTCGCACGGTCTTGCTTTTGTCCCTCCCGTTGAAATACGGGCAGGCGATTACGCTGATTGTGCCGATGCCAATCTTATTGTCGTAACCGCCGGCGCCAAACAGAAACCGGACCAGACCCGACTTCAGCTAATACAGGCGAATGTAAAAATCATCGATATAATCGCCGACCAAATCAAACAGCACGACAGCAGCGCTATTGTTGTTATGGTCACCAATCCCGTCGATATTCTCACCTATACCGCCATTCAACGGCTCGGCTGGCCCGGCGGCAGGGTTATCGGCTCCGGCACGGTTCTCGACAGCGCACGCTTCAGATATATGCTCAGCGAACACTGCGGCATAGATACCCGCAGCGTTCACGCGTATATTCTCGGAGAGCACGGGGATAGCGAAGTGGCCGCGTGGTCCCTCGCCCACATCGGCGGCGTGGCTATGAACGACTATTGCCGAATGTGCCAAAAATGTGACGCCGCGAAGAAGCACATCGAAATAGCGAAAAACGTCCGCGACTCCGCCTATCACATAATCGACTATAAAGGTTCGACCTATTACGCCATAGGCCTGTCGCTTGTCCGCATCTCGACCGCTATATTACGAAACGAGCACAGCGTTCTTACCGTCTCTTCGCTTTTGCAGGGAGAATACGGCCTGAGCGATGTCTGCCTGTCCGTTCCTTGTGTTGTCGGCGAGGCCGGCGTCGAGCGAATTATAACCGCGGACCTTTTACCCCAAGAGCAATCGGCGCTTCATAAATCCGCACAGACACTGAAAGAAGTCCTCGGAAGTATAACGCCTTAAAAACTCACGAAGATTTATTTAGCCACAGAGAGCACCTTTCTTCGCTCGTTGAGCTACGCAGGGCAGGCAGGGTTCACAGAGAATTGGTTTTTTATTGCTGCGATGTAAAGTGGCTAAAAGCCACATTTGTATTAAGAAACGCCGCACTCAGGCCATCAAGTCTTTCTTAAAGTTCTATACATGCCCACGTCTACTGACGTTTTAAGTAGCAAGAAAAGGGCTATTGAGAATCTTCCAGTAAACTCCAGCTTGCTCACACTTGAAAGAATACCAGCACCCATAATCGTGATATGTATCGGAATTATTCGCATAAAAGCGAAACCCATAGGGTCGCCAATTTGTGGTTTCTTTGCCCTGTAGTAACGTTCTTTTCTGTATACAAATGAATAAAGCTGGTCGAAAAAGAAGACCCCTCCTGCAAAGAGAATAGGTATTTCATAACCTGGTTCTGTGATCCTTGCAAGGAAACCTGCATATGCGAGATGAAAGACGCCAAAAAAGAAGCCAAAGAATAATATTGCGAAGATTTTCGTGAAGAGATTTGGCGGGAAAACACGTTCACCAAGTATGAAATGCTTCGTACAAAATTCTTTCAACGTCAATATATTGATAATGGCCCAAAAACCAATGCCCATACTCTGAATCCAATACACCCATATCATAATGGCCAAGGGCCACTTTTCTGCCACTGCCCAAATTGCCGTTAGCAGATTGCAGAGTATCAGACTTCTAACAGATGCATCCGAATAAATGCTTTGCCTGCTTTCAACAATGTTAGATGCTTGCTCCAAGCTAATCTTATCTCCATTCTAATTGCCGACTGCTGGACCGGCTGCGCCGTGACAGGTATTATTATCCTCACGATTGTCGTCAAAAGCAAGGCGGATTGCAACAGGTCATCATGAAAAAGACACGGATAGACACTTTAAATATTAGACACGGATTAACACAGATTTACACTGTTTTTTTAATTCATTTCTCTGTGTCCTCTGCCTGCCCCGGCGTAGCGCAGCGAAGAGGGGTGTGCTCTGCCTGCCCTGCGTAGCTCAACGAGCGAAGAAGGGTGGCTAAAAAACTCTGTGGCAAAACTTCTTTTTGTTACAGGCCATACCAATGTTTTACGACGGCTAAGAATTCTTCCGCCGTTTTCGCTGAAACAAGGGCTTTTTGTGCCTTTCTGCGCAGGGGATGAAGTTTGCAATAGGCAATCGCGAATTTTCGAAAATGCGTTACGGCCTTTTTGTTACCGTATAGCTTACAAACCAAATAGAAATGTTTTGAAATTACCCGGCCCTGCTGCTCAAGAGTCGGGGCTAAAAACCCGTCTCCATCGCGAAGCTGACTGAAAATCCACGGATTGCCAATCGCGCCGCGGGCAATCACGGCGCCATCCACGCCGGTGTTTTTCATATTATTTTTAATCGTATCAACGGAAAACAAATCTCCGCTGCCTATAATTATTGTGCGGGGAAACTGTTTTTTAACCTCTGATAAAAACCGCCAATCAGCCGAGCCGGTAAATCTCTGGCAAACAGTGCGGGGATGCACAATTAACGCATCGACCTTTCCAGCCGCAGCCCTCGAGCTGATGTCCCAGAAATTATCATACGACTGATTATCGAAACTCGTCCGCAATTTCATAGTTACCGGGCAGTCGACGGCTCCTCTTACGGCATTATAGATTTCTATTACTTTATCCGGCTCGTTGAGAAGAAAGCCCCCTCGCTTTCGGCGAATAACTTTGGGCGCAGGACAGGCAAAATTCAGGTCGATTAAATCGAAACCCGCCTTCCATACTACCTTGGCGGCCCTTGCCATTATTTCGGGGTCCTCGCCTAAAAGCTGTACCCCTATCGGATGTTCATCGACGCCTGGTTTAAATGACGGTTCATTAAAGGCCCGCGGATGGATGACGCTTTTCGCGAGCATTACGCCGGCAAAAGTCATTCGCGCTCCACAGTCACGTGCAATCGCACGCATAGCGTAATCGCTGTATCCGCTAAGCGACGCCTGAAAAAAGGGAACATCAAGAATTATATTGCCGATTTTTAGCATTAATCGTCAGATTCGAGTTCTTTGCCTTTCGGCTGGTCAGCCAAATCGGCTACGCCGTGACAAGTGGTGCTATCGCAGGTTAGTATTTGCCTTTTTTTTCCATTTCCCGGTCAAGGTCAGCGAGACCAGAATGCCCACGGCGATACCAATTAACATCGTAATCGCCAGCAGAGCCGCACGGGACATTGTCACTGTAACGAAGAGGAACTTCGTATCTACGGTTTCGGTGTTCTGCAGGACCAGGATGATGACGAGAACCGCCAGGCCAAACGCTGCTATGAGTTTCGCTTTTACCATTTGCTTTAACCTTTCTTTGTTCTTTGGGGCTTACAATATCGCCCTCGCCGTATTCGGGACTCTTGTTTTTCGGGTCAAAGCTGCGTAATCCCCGCTTTTGTTGATGATATTATCCTCCCGATTGTCGCCAAAGGCAAGTGAATTGTTCGTAACTCGTTCCTTCGACCTGGTTCGTCTTTGCTCACCACAGGCCTCTAAGTGCAGGGGGAAATAACAAGGCATAGCAGGAATTTTTGTTGTTGCATATCCGGTGATTAGCGTGTAGATAAATTATCACGGGAGCGATATATGAAAGCAAAGATGTGCGTAATGACTTTATGCGTGGCATCGGTCGCACTGGCCGGCTGCTCGACCGCGCCGGAAAAGCCGGAGGCCAAGGCGGTGCTCAGGGCCGAAGTGGATGAAGCGATTGCCGTATTCAAGGCAAAAGACCCCGAAATACAGCAGTTCTTCGACAAGTCCGCCGGCTACGCCGTATTGCCTAAGGTTTTCAAAGGCGCATTATTGATAGGAGGAGCATACGGAAAAGGAGAGGTCTATGAGAAAGCCAAAATGCTCGGCTTCTGTGATATGAAGCAGGCGACCCTCGGATTTTCCTTCGGCGGAGAATACTTCAGGGAAATTATATTCTTCAGAGACGCCTCCGACCTCGACAGATTCAAGACCGAGGAATACACTTTTTCAGCGCAGGCAACCGCAGTGGCGGCCACTACCGGCGCCGCGGCCAAGGCGGATTATAAGGGCGGTATGGCGGTGTTTGTCACAGCCGATAAGGGGCTGATGGTCGATGCGTCACTCGGCGGACAAAAATTTACGTTTGTCCCCGCCGGGCCATAAAAGGCGATAACAAACAATTTGCCGTCTTTTGATTTTCTGATTGGGATAATAAAAACTTCCCCGTCAGAAGCGGATGACGTTTGCGCCCCAGGTCAGCCCGGCGCCGAACGCGACAAGGATAACGATGTCGCCGTGTTTGATTTTGCCCTCGCGGATGGCCTGGTCGAAAGCGAGAGGAACAGAGGCAGCGGATGTGTTGCCATATTCGGCTATGTTAATAAAGTATTTTTCAGGCGGCAGCCCCAGCCGTTTCGCCGCCGACTCGATGATACGTGCGTTCATCTGATGTGAGACGACCATCGTGATATCGTCTATCGTCAGGTTGCATTTTTCGAGGCATTCGGTCACCGTCTCGACGATTCTCCGCACCGCCTGCTGATAAACCTCCCGGCCCCTGATTTCCATAAACACCTTGTTCGGGTCATCCAGCGGCCTGCTCACCGGGTTTCGCGAGCCGTATGCCTGACAATTGAGTGCCTGCCAGTTGCTTCCGTCGGCATACATCGTGCTGTAAATAATGCCGCTTTGTGTGTCATTTTCTCGTGGTTTACCTTCGAGCACCACTGCGCCTGCGCCGTCTCCGAAGAGGATGCAGCTTGTGCGGTCTTTATAGTTGGTAATTTTCGTCAGCGTTTCTGCGCCGATTATGAGGGCGTTTCGAATGCTGCCGCTTTCGATAAACTGCCGGGCTACGGACATTCCATAAATGAAGCCGCTGCACGCGGCCATAAGGTCGAAGGCCCAGGCGGAGAACGCGCCGAGGCGTGCCTGGACAAAACAGGCCGTTGAGGGGAAGGCCATTTCAGGCGTGATGGTGGCAACGATAATAAGGTCAAGGTTCAGGGGGGCGATACCCGCCATAGCGAGAGCTTTTTTCGCGGCCTCTGTGGCAAGGTCCGCGGTGCTTTCCTTGTCACTGGAAATATGGCGTCTCTGAATTCCCGTCCGTGTGCTTATCCATTCGTCCGAGGTATCGACCATTTTAGCAAGCTCGTCATTTGTGAGAATTTTGGCAGGCGCATAAGAGCCGTGCCCCGTTATGACCGCTGTGAAGCGAGAGTGCTCCGACTCAACTTGTCTGTTCATCCCTGACCCTTAAAGTAACTTTCTCCGGCTCTTGTGCCGGCATCTCCTTAATGATGCTGCTGGAAGCAAGATATTCGGCTATTTTATCGTTGATTTTTTCACAGTGATATTTCTTCACGGCCAAGACCGCGTTTCTGATGGTCCTGCTTTCGCTGGCGCCGTGGCAGATAAGCGCGGTCCCGTTTATCCCCAGCAGCAACGCGCCGCCGTATTCGTTGTAATCGTGTTTCTTGTAGAACTGTTTCATAATACCTTTGAACATCGGCCCCAGCAGAATGCCTAACTTATTTGACATAATTTCCTGCTTTATAGCTTTGAAAAGGCCGTCAACAAGGCCCTCGGTAAGCTTGAGGATGACGTTTCCGACGAAACCGTCGCATATGACGACGTCGCAGACGCCCCTGAAAATGTCCCTGCCTTCGATGTTGCCGATGAAGTTAATCTTGGGGTCTTTTTTCAACAGGTCTCTGGCCTTTTTCACAATTTCGTTTCCTTTTGCGTCCTCTTCACCGATGCTCATCAGCCCCACCCTCGGATTGGTTATGCCGAACAACTGCCGGGAATAAATCGAAGCCATAATGGCATACTGATAAAGGTTTGTCGGCTTGCAGACGATGTTGGCGCCGACGTCGCATACAGTGACGGGGCCTACGAACGTCGGAAAAACCACGGCTATGCCGGGGCGGTTGACGCCCGGAAGGTTTCGCATACGCATCTGAAACGCCGCGACGCAGGCGCCGGTATTGCCCGCGGATATTACCGCGTCCGCGCGGTTCAGTTTGCCGAGCTTGGCCAGCACCGAGATGGAGCTGCGAGGTTTCTTTCGGAGTGAATCGATAGGGGAGTCGTCCATACCGATAACATCAGGAGCGTGGACAACGGTGAGCATGGTAGGATGGTCAATCCGGGCGGGCCCGCCTCGACTCGCCGTCATCGGCGAAGTGGACAGCTTGGGCTCGATAATTTCCTTTGGGCCGACAAGGATAATCTCGTCACCTGCCTCAAGTAATGCCAATGCCTCAATGGCGCCGGAAATGATGGCGTCAGGTGCCTTGTCGCCGCCCATTGCGTCGATAGCGATGCGCATCTGACCTTACCCCTTTTTCTCGGTCTGTTCAGCAACTTTCAGGGTAATTTTAGAATTGAGATAGCCGCATTTAGCGCAGGCAGCGTGGGGTAATTTGGCCTGGCCGCACTTAGGGCATAGGGTGTAGTTGACAGGCCGAAGGGCGTGATGGGCTCTGCGGCTGTGTGTCTTGCTTTTACTGATTTTTTTTACTGGTAGCACTGCTTTTTACTCCAAAAAAGACGTTAGCGTCGAGTTGTTGCCATAATATAACCGTTGAGAACTACCCTTGATAATTTAACGCCGGCCGATTGTCAAGGGGAATTTAACCGATTGACGATTTTAGGTGTTCGATACTGGATTCTCCTTGCCCCTGCGACGATTCAGCCGGACTCCGCCTTATCGATTCCGTTCAACAGGCAAAATACAACATTCACTACGTTCAACCACCTCGCCGGGATGATAAAAAGGGGGGAAGATGCTTTTTTCTCGGCCTCGCCGTTTGCAGGTAAATCGTAAGCACATATCCCCCGTTTCCACAACAACTTATGGCAATAAATATATTTAGGAAAAAAGTTATATTATCATTGAACTAACAACTATTGTTTGGTACAATATCAACCCGCCGATAGATTCGGCAGTAGTCGCACAGATGTGCAAGAGCAGGGGGGATAGACAGCCCGAATTTCAGGCCTTGAGTTCAAGGCAGAATAATCAAAATTTAGTCCCTCAGTTTACCTGCCTGCACTCGCACGTCGTTGGCGGGTGTCCTCGAATGTCGTTGTCGGGGATTGAGGGGTTGTCATTGCGAGGCCTTTAGGCCGAAGCAATCTTGTTTTGAACATTTGAAAATTAGGGTTTTGAATTTGTTTAGTGCTTAGGATTTAGAATTTTGTATTTCCCTTTGAAGGGGAGAGGATTATGACAACTATTCAAATAAAAGTTCCGAACTGGCTCGACAAAATATGCGTCTGGCCTCTGATGACGTATCGTAAGCGCAGGTATGGCTGGCCCTTCCGCAAAATAGACCTGGGCCAGGGCAAATTCACCATTGTCGAACCGCCCGATTACTATCGGCTGCAATGCTTCAAATGGTGGCTACACTCCAACGGCTCGAACCTTTATGCCGCCCGAACCGCAATAACTGATGACCTGCAGGCAAAAATAATATATTTACAAAGACAGATTATGCAGCCGCCAGACCACCTCGTCGTTGACCATAAAAATTGCGACTCACTCGATAATCGAAGGGAAAACCTCCGAGTAGTCACACAGGCCGAGAATATGCGCAACCGGCGAAAAAGAAAAAATACCTCCTCGCGTTTCATCGGCGTATGGTTCGACAAGAAAAGAAACAAATATACTGTTCAAATCAGGTACAAAGGCCGAAAACTCTGGCTCGGCCGTTTCAAATCCGAAACCGACGCCGCTCGCGCCTACGACCGTGCTGCTCGTCAATATTGTAAAGAATTTGCTCGCCTTAATTTTCCGTAGCGAAGCGAAGATCCCCGAGTGCCTGCTTACTCTGGCAGGCAACAGGGGACCCAAATACGAGATTTTACCCGCCGGAGTTTCCTCGACGGCCTGTCCAGCGTAGCGCTAGCGAAGTTGGAAGGCGGGACGAACGACGAATCTATCACGGCGAATTCGTTAGGTTAAATTTCTCATGAAATATTTAGCCCTGCCACTTACCACGACAGATTTATGTCGGGGAATGGCAGGGTTGCCCACGCGAGGTTCGCTTAAATTTAGCCCCGCAATTTATTGAGGGGTTACTTACCCGCCCTTGGCGGGACGCTTTTAGGCATCACCTTCTCACCTTTCCTACTTTTCTCACCCTTCTCACTGTTCTCAACTTTCCCGCGAAACGAGGCGGGTTAATCTTCTATGATGCTCGATTGAAGCCAGTTTTGTGCAAATATAGCGAAATCGGAACAGTCCACTTTGCCATCTTTGTTGATGTCCGCCTTGTTAAAGGGCTTATGTCCTCCTCGAATCAAGATACAATCTGCTCCCTCAATGGGTCTTTCGCCAATCAGCACGCCGGTAAGCTCCAATGTCAATACATCACCTTCGTTGACGTCACCAATGGCCTCTACAATTCTTTCTGTCTTGAATTTCAACGTAAGGTCAAGGAAACCATCAGGGCCGTCCGAGGTGCAGTTACAATCATTGCTGTCGGCCGCCGGCCCTGCCACGTCTTCAAAACTGCTTCGCAGCGGCTCAACACCAGCTAACCTGATAAATGTCGCGTCGATTGTTGTTACGTCGTAATCGTTCGTCCCCAATATGGCTACCGGCAAAACGCCGGAACTTTTCACATTCACAGGATTCGGACAGCTTCCGGGCTTTATATCAACTAAAACCTGCAAGGCAGGTTGCGGAATAATTGTAAGAGTAGAGTCATTAATATCGCTTTGACCGACACTATCGGTTACTTTCAAGTGGATATTATAAGTGTTATCAACGACAAGGCCGATTGATTGCAGATAATCAAAATTCACATCAAATACCGGATTGATTCCCGCGTCGGTCTCAAAGCTGTTGTTATCGTCCAAATCCCAAAGGTAAGAGACAATATTATTGTTACCATCTGTTGAACCGCTTGCGTCCAGCGTAAGCGTATCACCAACATAGATAATATATGGCCCATCAGCATTAGCAACGGGCGCCTGATTGGGAAATGCCTCGACCGTGACAGTAACAGTATCGGTATCTGTTAAATCATCATCGTCGGTAACGGTAAGCGTAATAATGTGCGTTCCAACAGAAAGTTCCGCAGTAGTTATTTCGCCATCAGGAATTGTATCTCCAAGGTCATCAGTCCAGACCCAGCTTACTATAGTGCCATTGCTATCAGAAGAACCAGAGCCATCGAGAGTGACTTGCTCACTGCCATTGTCATCAGCATCCGTTACTGTCTGGTCGGAACCTGCATCGGCTACTGGGGGATTCGGTTCGGGGACAAGAACGATTTTAGCAGTATCTCCAATGAGAAAATTATTGTCTATTAGGTCGCCATTGAGCAGGATGCCTGTTAGTTGTCTGTGTGGTTCGTCATTAGCACTATGTCCAAGTATACTGGTAAGCTCAATTTGACCAACTGGTTGCCCATCAACGGCAAAATTTGAACCGTATATTGTTAAGATGGAGTTATTTCCTAAATGTAAGTTACCGCCTATCAATCCACCGGAGAAATCTACCCTGCTACTGGCATAGGCGTTCAAATAACTACCTATCGACCCCCCGCAGATATTTACTTGGCTACTCCCGGCTGCTTCTAAAAAGACCCCTATCCTCCCACCGGAGACTGTAATATGGGTGTTGTCGTAGGCATACAAAAAGCTATATATCAATCCGCCGGAGAAATCTACCTGGGTATTGCCATAAGCATATAAGCGGTAGCCTATCAAGCCGCCAGTCATATTTATCCTGCTATCTTCGAACGCCTTGATGCTATACCAGGCGGGTATACTTGCGCCGTCAAGTATATTCACCGTGGTTCCCACTCCCGGCGATTGGATTAAGCAACATTTTTTCTGTAAATTCTTTTTTCTTTTGAATCAGTAGATTCGTCTTCGTTCTCCATTTCCACATTCATATCCAAATATCTTTTGCCGGCAATCCAATCCTCGCTAATCTCCATCTCTATCGCACTGA
>JBDRMP010000109.1:0-3553 GCA_043811995.1 Planctomycetota bacterium | reverse complement strand
CTCGCTACGCTCGCCTTCGCTCCAGCCGGATGACAACCATACCTTCACCCTAACTTACACACAATTACTTACACTAAGCGATAATGCCTCAATCGGGACAACCTTTCTCAAAAGCGACGAAACCTTTCGCTCTTTTGCCGGTTAAGGTCAAGAAAAATCGAGTCAAAATCCCTTCAAGTCGGCTTAAAATATGGTAGAATGATTTGTGGACTTGAAATCGGCTTAGGAAGGAGCAAAATCCTGACACAGGAAGACAGGAAATAAAAGGTTTATGGTATGAAAACACAGTGTCCTAATTGTAAGGCAAGATTTAACACCAACGAGATGAGCATTGGTAAACAGGCAAAATGCCCCAAATGCGCCAAGCCATTTACTATTCAACCATTCGCAGAGACGCCCACAGCCGCAGCACCGCCCGCAACAAGTCCGAAACCGGTGGAAACACCAGTACAAAAAACCGAGCCGGTATCGCCACCGGCAAAAAGCGAAGTACCCGTAGCGCCACCCGCGCAAAAAGCGGAACCTGCAGAACCACCTGCAAAAAGCGCGCAGCCGGTAAAATCCCCAGAGCCCAAAGCACAACCCGTAAAAAGCGCTGAACCCATAGCGCCTGCCACGAAAAGTCCGGAGCCGGCAGAACCACCAATTAAAAAACTCACCGCAGAGCACGCCGAGACCGCAGAGGAAAAACCAAAAACAATCTTTGCGAACTCTGCGGTCTCCGCGGTAGAATCAGTATCAAAAACAGCGTTATCAAAAGCGGTATTTGTGTATTGCTGGATGGCCGTGCGGATTATCGCCGGTGTTCTGAGCGGGTTAGGTCTGATGCTGGCAATAAGAAAAGAGACCCATTCGACTGTGATTATGACTTTCGCGGCGGCGGATGTCTTTTTAGTATGCAGCGTGGCAATAGAGCTGTCGCTATTTTACAAAATGTGGGCCGCCATTGGGGACAATCAGGTATCAATCACTCCCGGCAAAGCGGTCGCGCTTTTATTCATCCCGGTTTTCAATATCTATTGGGCGTTGTGTATGCTCACGGGATTCGCGGAAGATTACAATTCGTTTATACACAGGCGGTCAATAAAGGCCAAAGATTTGTCGTTTGTGCTGTTTCTTGTTTACGCCTTTGTGTTCATATTAGCCGCACTGGCTGTAACTATTCCTATGGTATGTGTATTCGCATTCATCAAATACATAAACAGGGCTTTTGTGGGCTATACTGAATTTACGTGGGCACTTTTATTTATCGCGTTAGCGGCGGGCGTCATTCATTTCATTATGTATATATTGTTCGCGACAAAAACCTGCAACGCAGTAAACGCCCTGTCGGAATAAAAAGCAAGCGATCTGTAAGTCATCAATTCTACAGGGTCTTTTTAAGCAGGGGAAAGTTGAGCATTAGACCGCAGTTGAGCATTTTCACCTGTTCCATTGTTCAAAGGCTTAGTTGCTCTATTTTGAAATGACCCGAGGTCATTTCAAAATAGCCCCAAGGGGATTTGAATGTTTTATCGCCTTTTGGCTGCCAGCACCGCAACGAGGCCGAGAAGTCCTTATTTACTTATTGTTTTTGCTCATCCTTTTGGCCACGTCCTAAAGCCTCCTGCAACCTTCGTTCTCTCTTAATCGCAAGTTTAAACTGTGTATCATGAACAGCCACAATGGTCGAGAGAATAACACACGCCACAATGAAGAAAGCGAAAATCAGCCACTCTTCAAGAATAAAATGAGCAATCACACATCCAATCAAAAAACTTGTCAAGTTTATCGCAAGGATTCCAATTGCGCCCCTTATCCGTTTGGCTCCCGGCACTACGATAACTGCATATAGCCTTGTCAATCCTTGAATATATGAAGTGCAGATAGAACCACCAGCAACTATCATAATCACCGGTGCAAGTGCATACCAATACCACTCTTGTCCAATTGCCGACCAGATACCAAAACCAACTGCAACTATAAAATATAAAACGCCCATTTTCAATTCCTCACAGCCAATCTTCGCTCTATACAAAGAGCGAAACCGGCTCACAAAGATTCTTGTCACTTTCAGCTACACGCCCACAGTGTTCGCATTTGAACTCTGGGTTGCTTACCATAGCCTTATACCTTTCCTCATCGGTCAGATGAAAACCATGGGAAATAAAGTAGCAAAGATGTTGGTTATGTAATTCGCTTTTGCATTCGGTATTGTGCTGGTCATTTTCTTGTGCCATTTTAACTCCTATTAGGATTGAAAAATCCGCTTAATTTCCGCTTTTTCCATTTTCTTCTCTCATGCCCTTCTCTTTCTTATTTAGTCGATTTGCCCCCCAGCCAAAGGCGTGTTTCATTATAAGCTTTCTGATAGCGAAATCAAGGAAAAGCGAGGAGGTTTAACGCTTTCTGGCTGCCATCGCCGCACCAAAGCTGAAAACCTTACAGTTGAAACGGAATACTCAATCGTTAGAATGGGGGGTAATAATGCTGAAACGCATTCTCGAAAGGAGTGGTTATGGATGAACATAGCAAAATCGAGGAACGACTTGCAGAATTGGAGGGCAAGCTCACAAATGAGATAAACGAAACAAAAAGAGGGATAGAGATAGTGGGCGTTATGATGGTTGCTATGGGTTTTAGCTATTTATTTACGTCATCGCTCAAATTGGTCGCGATAATGCCGATTGGCACAGCAGTTATGTTTTATCTGGAAGATTTAATAAAACGTAAGCGTTCACAATGAATGGTTTAAAGTGGCTTTATTGCCTTTTGACGCGTTTGTTGTCAAAATTGGGGAGTAATCATCGGGACGACCGGCCAGCTACCGGCCAAGCGATACAGGGCGAATTTATTTTGAGCAGAGGATGCTGCTCAAAAATAGCCCCAAGGGGATTCGAACCCCTGTTGCCGGGTTGAAAACCCGGTGTCCTGGACCTGCCTAGACGATGGGGCCAACAGAAAATTAAATATCAGAAATCAAAATGCAAAAAATTTAACCTTGCAGCAGCTCCTTAATTTTTATTTTCGATTTTTGAATTAATTTTCTTACTCCATACTGATTGCCTGTTCGGGGCAGGCATCGATGCATACGCCGCAATCGATGCAGGCCTCCGGATTGATCTCTGCCTTGCCTTCTTTCATCGAGAGGGCCTCACTGGGGCACTCCTCGATGCAGGATTCGCAACCAGTGCATTTTTCCTTGTCAACTTTTGCCGGCATCACATAACCCTTTCCAAAACAACTTAAATAAAGACCAACAGAAAAATGACTACGTATCCGCCCCGGCCCAGGTGCTGTGGCGGACAAAAAGAACGGACGAAATATTACATAATCGGTATCGCAATACAAGGCAAATTTCTTGAATTTTTCCCTTTCTTTGGCGGGTTAGGCCAGGCTGTCGTTGCCGATGTCTCAAGAGGGTTCAGACAATGCCGATAGCGTCAAGTATTATGTGTAAGTTTAATTTTATGCCAGCGAAGGAATTGGCCAAAGACAGCCCTTTCGATGGCTGAATCGTCATAGAAGCAGCCCATAGGTCGTAAACGCTGTCTCAATGTTTTAATCAGTCGTT
>JBDRMP010000108.1:0-16014 GCA_043811995.1 Planctomycetota bacterium | reverse complement strand
AAGGCCACCGGCCGCGTTTCGGCTCAGGCGATAGTAGTGTTCGGCCCACCTGCCTTTCGCTGCTGTTGCCTGGGCCAGCCCGATATAAGGCAGGTGAAGAAATGAGCGATTCAGAAAATGTTGTTGGACAGATTGTAGCGGGGGAAAAAAACGATTTAACAAAGCACCTTTCAAAGTTTTTAGCAAAAGAAATTACGAAAGCCCTAACCCCCTCTCCACCGCTATATTCCAAAGAAGAACCGACGGATTATTTGCTCGAATGTGCAGAGAGGGTTATCGAGGAATTGCTCAAAATCAAAGACAATAAACAACGAGGTTCACTGCTTAGGAAATTTACTCAGAGATGTCAAGAGGCCAAAGAATGTCTTCGAAAAGATGACATTAGAAAGCCCTTGCCGGACACTTTTCTACGAGATATTTACGACTACATAGACAAAATAGACGAGTATGTAATATCTTCACTCGAAAAGAGCAAAAACAGCCATAGAGAATTCAGGCGTTTACGGAACATAAGAGATAGTATTTTTAGTCGGTGGATTGCTCTTAATAGCTCGCGAACCAGCGAATACATACAAGAACAGATTGACCTTGCAGAAAAAGAAAAGCTACCCACGCAGGAGTCGAACGGACGGAAGAAAGAGAGGAAGCCGAAATCCAGCAATGTTCAGAGAAGTAAAACACCCCCGCAGATTCTAAAGGAAACGAGGGAAAGGCAGGCGGCGAAGTTATTAGCGGAATCTTCAGAAAAGGGTGAGCATTTAACCGCTGAAAATCTTGGCAAGAAGCTTGGTTGTGATAAATCGACAGCAGTGCGATTGGAAGCGTGGAAAAAACAAGGTATGCTTGGGGTTAAAGAACCCCCGAACGGAAATAAACTGCGCAATGAAAGCGGGGCAGACATTGAAGCATATGAAAAACTACCAGCGAAACCGTCCTAATCGTAATAAAGCGATACGCTGTTGCACACTGCAACGGCGATTTACAACAAACCCATAATTTTTTTTACTTTGTAATTCCTTACTTATTAAGCAGTTACGAAATATCACTGCGCACGTTTGGCTTATTTTTTGCAACAAAGGGGGGAAATGCAGAGGTGTTAAGATGGTCTTAAGTGAAATAGAAAAACTTTATGCTAAAACGTTGACGCCGGAATTGAAAAAGGCCCTCGTAAATGGCGAAGCGGAACGTGCGGCAAGTTTTGCAAAAGCCCTCGCAAAAGTATATCACACAGCACATCGGCGAAGTAACAACGGGATGGAAAAAACTAACAAGGCCGAAAACCAGTGCCCTGCGGGGGCGACGGTATGAACTTTCAACCCCCGACAATCGACCAGCTCGAAGGCCCCGGATTGTCATTGCAGGACGTGGCTTTGCTCAGTGAAGCGGTGGTCCGCACGCTGCAATTTTTCACCGCCATCGATAAGTTATATGACGACCTCGACCAGTGGGATGAGGCGGCTGCGGAGTTTAAGATATATCTTGACCGTTGGGGAGCATCGAGGGCAGCAAGGCAACTAATCGAGTTTGACTTCAAGAAAATGCGATTGCTTTTTAGGGAGCGTGTTGAGGAGCGTTTGCGGTTCAAAAAGTTAATTTCGGTTAATAATTGAGGAGATAAACTATGCCGCCGTATGGAATAATACCGGCAAAAGGACTCAGCGTGGGCCAGCAGTTTTTACCTGCCCTATTAGCGGGAGCGATGAAGGGTATCGGCCAGCAGGGCCAGCAGGACTACGAGCAGAAGGTCCTTATGGACGTTCTGTCGGGCAAGCCGCCGAACGAGGCATTCGCCCAGCCGAAAGGTAATATACTCTCAAACATATTGGGCGGCGGCCGGCCATCGGCAAGTAATCTCAGCCCGTTCGCACGGACTGTTTTGGCGACGTATCTAAAGCCGGAAAAGGAGTATTTCACACTTGGCGGTACAGGTGCAGCCGAAGAGCGATGGGGATTCAATCCCGCAACAGGAAAATCCGAAAAAATAGCCACAGGACCGACGCCGCCCGTCAAGGCCCAGGCGGGGAAGGGTATGGTTTTTCAGAATGACGCCGGAGAGTATCGTTATGGCGTGGTTAACCCATACACCGGAGACGTCATAAGGGATTTGAGGCACGCCACAGAGAAGGATTTGGAAAAGGCCAGAATCGAAGGGACACTGGCAACTACTGAAAAAACGCGGGCAGGGACGGAGAAAATTTACGACGATATGGTTTTGAACCAGCTCAAAGAGGAACGGGCACAGGCCAAAGATGAAGTGACGATAAAAAATATCGACTCGATGATTAAGAATCGAGAGGAAATGCTCGGTATCCGACAAAAGGAATCGGAGGCGAATGTTGGGCTTAAAGGTGCGCAAACAGGCCTTGCAGAGGCCAGGACGGAACAAGCTAAAAAAGGCAAGTCGGATTACGGCTTGATGCGAATGCGCCAGAGCCATTTGCAGCAGAATCAAAAACTTTTATTCGCTGAGCTGCACGATGTCTTGAACCCGCCGACGCCTGAAAGGGCTGCTGAGATTCAAAAAGAGATGGCGAGTATCAACGAGGAGCTGGGTCGCCTGCCGGAAATTCAATCACAACAACCCGCAGCGTCGGCACCGCCGGCAACAGAGACAACCGGGGCAACCGCAACGAATGATGTTCGTATGCAGTCAGCGCCCGATATCCGGCTGGATAACTACTGGCCGAAGTTGACCGACAAACAAAAACAGGACATTCTCGACGCCCTCGATGCAAACCCGGGCGCACTGGTAACGATTTTGGAGCGATTAAATGCCACGTCTCAATAAGTTAAATCGGGGTCTTTTTCCCTCAAAAGCGCCAAGCAGGACGCCAAGACGCTTTTTGACGTTGGTTTTAAGTTGTTATTTCATAAGGAGTTATTTTGTTTTTGAAGACGGTTCACTTAACCGTTAAGGCAAAATTATGACGACGATGCTCAAGGGATTAGATTTCAGCGATTTAGCCGGAACGGGAAAGCCGGCGGCGTCTATCGCGGAGTTGGATTTCAGCGATTTGGGCGATGTGAACCACCTCACACAAGGGATTTCAGACCCAAGCGAAATGCCGCGAGCTGCAACACCTATCCCCCGAATACCGACAAACAAAGACCCATTCGGGCTTATTCAGAGAGCGCAGGAAATAGGCGAGGCAACAGCCGAGCAAAGGAAATATGACGAGTTTGCCCGCAAGTTACAGCCGGAACAGCCAAAAAAATTCGGGCTTGCCGCAGCAGAATCCATACAGGCGGGCGCAACGCCATCCGGGCGCGTCCTGCCTAACGACTGGAATTATCGAACGAGAGAGGAGAAATTTCATTACATCATAGGACAATACGTAGCACGGCCAGTCACAAGTTACGCCAGGGGTTATATGGCGGAAACACTCGAACCGCTATGGGCTTTTTATAAAAAACACAAAGGGGAGAATCTACCTTCAAACCTCAAAGATAAAAATCTGACAGACACCCTTAATACGCTATCGAATCAATCGCCGACCAAAGCAAGCGATTTGATTTCCGGCCTGTCGAATTTTATGGGCAAGATAACACTAAGCAAGGCGGTATTGAGCAAGCTCGGCATAAGTCCGAAGGTAACGGCGATTAGAAAAGGCGTTGAATTTGGGACATCGGGGGCATTGACTGAACCAGCCAAAGGGATAGCAGAAAAAATCGACAAAGAGACGGATTACGGCTATCGAGGTACCCGCGGCGTTCTCAATGATGCTATGTTCGGCCTTTTGTTCGGCGGCATTGAGGGCGTGCCGAAATCTCAGTTTTTAGGCGGGGCTGCGGGCAAAACGGCGGTGGAATCCGGTTCGCTTTATCTGCTGTCCAGGGCAGGCGGAGCTCAGCCGGAAGATGCTTTAATGCAGGCGATGATACCCGTCGCTTATAAAGCTCTCGATATTGCTCTCAAAACGCCCGAATATGTCAGGGGCAAACTTGAGGACAGGGCAACAAAGATTTTAAGAAAATCCGTTTCAGGCAAGGGCATTGACTTATCGCAAGTCCCCGATGATGCACTAAAGACAATCATAAAGACGGTCAACGAAGGTAAAAAGCTTCGTGATTCTTTCAAGAGAGGACAAATCAACCAACAGGAATACAACGCCTCTGTAACTGAACTGAACGGCCGTATAAGGCCGATATTCGAGACAATAGCAAAACAGCAGCCGGTAAAACCGGCAGCAGAAAAACCACAATCGAAATCAACGACGCCCGCTACGATAGCCCGCCCGCAAACTACGCCAGCCGCTATAAGCGGGAAGCCGACAGTTGAAACCCCAGCAAGGGGGAAAATGATTGTAGCCCCGCCTATTGCGCCAAAGGTAGAAAAAACTACCGTTTCGGATTTAAGTTTTGGCGATTTGTCTCAGCCACAGGAAACCCCGAAGCCGATACCTGAAACGCAGCCGATTGTTAAGCCCGAAATTGCACCTACTCAGGAAGTGCCGGTCTGGAAAATAAAACTGTCAAGAGACGTGCCGAATTTCAAAAAGGCGGCAAGCCCGACAACTGGCATTATCGAAGGCGAGGAACTATCCGGTAAATATGAGCGGCTTGCTACCGCGCCTATACTTGTCTGGGAGCGTGAAAACGGCGATATGGAAGTCATTACGGGCAGGCACAGATTGGACCTTGCCCGCAGAACAGGCGAAAAAACCATTCCGGCACAGGTAGTCAAGGAATCAGAGGGCTTCACTAAAGCGATGGCCTTGACAATCGATGCGGAATCGAATATACGGGAAGGTCAAGGTGGAGTAAAAGATTATGCGACATACTTCAGAAACACCGAAATCACAGAGCAGGAAGCAGGAGAGAGAGGACTATTATCGCGCTCTAAGGGAGAGGCCGGCTTCCGAATTGGCAAAAGCGCGGTCGATGATGTCTTTGCCACCTTCATCGGGGGAAAGCTCAGCGACACAAAAGCCGCGGCAATAGCCACAGGCGCACCGAACAACGAACCCGCCCAGCTTGCGGCGATGTCGAAAGCGGACACGATGTCGCCTGACGAGCTCGAGCAATACGCCCGGATACTTACACGTTCTACTCCATCCGACAAGCTCAAACCGAGGCAGGGTAATCTTTTTGGCTTCGATGATTCAGCATTACAGGAGGCCGAAGCCGTTGCCCGCGAGGTCGGCAAGGAGTCCGCGAGTATCAAGGAACGTATTTTGGCCGTCAAGGGGGCGTTACGACGTCCCGATATTGCCCGTAAAATGGGTCTGGAATTTTCCGACGAACAATCAATCAAGGCAGAGGTTGCGCGTCTTGAGCAGCGATTAGACGACCTGAAACGAACATCGACAACGCCCGCCTTGTGGCGTGAAATGAAACTGCGGGCAGGCCTGGGCGATGCGGGATATTCCGGGGAAACCCCCGAAATGTTTAATAAGGCGGATTATCCGGTCAACGAACCCGACATTCCCGGTCAACAGAAAATGGCACTCGAAGGACCGCCCAAGGGTGGAAGGGAAACCGGTGCAACATCTTTGATTCCCGATATAGCTTCGGAGGGGCTATCGCTTGGGCGAACACTTATAAACCACCCGACAACCTTGATTTCCTCGACGGCAAAGATGGTGTGGCGCAATGTCCGACGCGGGACAAATCACATAAGAACGCTCGGCGGCGCCGGGAAGCTGCTCGCCAAAGACCTCGAAGAAATCACGTTCAGGGTTACTCGAAACGTCAATAATGACGGTCTGGATTTGAGAAAGGCGTTTGCCGGTCTTGATTCAGAACAGAGACAGACGGTAACTAAAATCATAAATGAGCGAATATTGCCGCTAACGCAGCCGTCAAAATTAGTTGCGAAAGCAAATCAAGTCCGTGATGTTCTCGACCGCAGTATGAAGGCCGGGGCCGAACTCGAAATGACCCGCAAGGTCAAAGGTAAACAATTACCTCTCGCCGGCAGCGGCAAGGCGTATCCGCAAGTGCCGAACAAGGCCGGCGTGGAATTCCTGAACGAAGCCGAAGCAAAAGGTCTTGGCTCGGCCAGGGTGTTCGCCTGGGCGCAGGAACAGGTCAAGGCGGGCAATTATGAGAATGTTGACCAAGCAGTTGACGCCCTGCATCGTTTCAGAGAAATTCATATTCGCGGCCTCAATCCTTACCTCGAGGCTGAGCGGGTAGAGCTGCCGGACGAGTATATCGAATGGGACGGGGCTTATATCCTGCCTCACCTTATCGAAAAAAACTGGATGACGGTCGAAGGTGTGAGGCAATGGGGTAATAATTTTGGGAGAGTGTCAAGCCGCCTCGAACAAATCAGGTCGAAATACGGCCCGAAAGCCGCAAAGCGAGTCGAAACATTCATTGCAACGTCGTTCGGCAAAATGTCCCCGGCAAGCACAGAAGCGCAGAACATATCGAACGCCATCCGCGCCTACCAATACAGCACGAAAGTGGGTATGTCGCCTATTACCATCTTGCGAAATATGTTCGACCGATTCGCAAAGATGCTCGTTATAAGCCAAAATCCAAAAGTTGTTGCAACCGCCCTGAAAGAATATCCGCCGTTCGCTAATGCCTTTATAGATTCAGCCCGAAAACTCGAAGAAAAATTTATACGGGCAGGGGCGGTCTTTGGTCACGGCTCAATAGCAGAGGGCTACGAGCCGGGTAATATACTCTCTGAAATCGTCGGCAAGCCGTTCTCCGAGTCCGAAAAAGGCAACCAGGTCTTTATCGCATTGGTGCGTTATCACCAGCTCTTGAAGGACATAGACACCTGGCAGCAGAGAAAAGGCGAGGATTTAGTAACGACGCGATTGGCAAACCGTCTCGGGCTTGCCCTGAAGGACCCGACGAAATATCGCCTGCAGGAACACGGCTCAAAGATTCTCGATGCGCTCGAAAAGGGCGAGCCAATAACCGACGATATGATAAACGAGGCACTTCATTACACGGTCCGCGATAAGGCGTTTCCTGTTGTTTTAAGCACTAAGCCGATGTGGTGGGAAACTCAGCCGCTTTTGAAGATATTTACGCAGTTCAAGACGTGGCCGAAAGAGCAGCTTGGTATGATATGGAATGATGTTATAAAATACACCGTCAAGACCGGTGATGTGAGACGGCTTGCGGGTTTCATTGTCGGGACGATTCTTGCCGGAGAGCTTTACAATATCGTCCGCGATTATCTCTATGAAAAGGACGAGTCAATCACTTCGCAATTCTTCAAAGAGGATAAGCACTGGGCAAAGGCGGTTTTCAATGATTTGGTGGACGGTGGTATAGTCGGTATGCTTGCTGATTTCAGTTACGGCATTTATGATTGGGCGGCGGGGCCGTCATTATCTACCGGCCGGAATATCCGCGAGGCAGTGGTCGCGGCATACAAAAGACCTTCTTTGACGGTCCCTGCGATAACTCGTCTTATCCAGCAGGAAGTAACCCCGGCTCGGCAGGTAATCAAGACCTGGGACAAAATAGACCGCAGGTTCATCAACAAGCGAAACATCACAAAGGACTATTTCAGGGTTCGGGATTGGGCCTGGCAATACCGCAACGGATACCTCGAGCCCGATATGCTCGATAAGATTCAAGGCGGAGCCGATGACTTAATTTACGGCAAAGTCCGCTATAAGCCAGGCGACAACACCCTTGCTTATCAAATGGCAGCACGCCAGATTATGGTTGGGGATATCGAGGACGCAAGGGCGTATTTCAAAAACATTATCGAGAATAGCGAAGAAAAGGACACCTCAAAGCTGATTTCGACCATCGAACGGACGATGAAATCGCATTACAGCCCATACGGTCATATTTTGGACGAAAAGGAAGCGGATTTTCTAATACAACTGCCGGAAAAGGAGAGAGGCATTGCCAAAAACGTTCAAGAACAATGGCAAAAGAATATGGCCGAATCGCTGTATTCTTTGATGTCTGAAAAGGACCTGCGAATTGCAATTATCAAAAACACTTCACACGATATAGACAGGCCGGAAACCTACAATCGGCCCCACAAAGGCAAAGAAGCACGGGTCAAACAGTGGAGAGATGAATTACGACGCCGGCAAGGGATGAAATAATGCCACTAACAGCAACCAAACAAACTACTGATAAAATTTTGCTTTCCGTTGAGGACGTTGCGGAAAAGTTGTCCGTTTCAGTCCGCACCGTAAGAACCCTTAATACAAGCGGGCGCCTGCCGCAACCGATTAAACTTGGACGGAGAGTGCTTTGGTCAATCGACGAATTGCGGAAGTGGGCTTTAGCCGGCGGTCCTGCACGCGAGCGATGGCAGGTGATTAAGGAGAGTATCCTATGCCCGAAATGAAAAAGGCCAGCTCGCCAAAGCTGGCCGGTAAAAACGACCTACAACCAAAATCATATCACAGGCAATCTGGCCCGTCAACTCTAAAAATCCGCATTGGTGAGATTTTATTTGCCTGCCTGCAGGACCTGTGGAGAGAGGACACCTGGCAGGAATTTGAGCGATTGTTACGGCTTCGGTGGAGCGGCCCCCCGATATCGTCGGTTAAGACGAACACTACAACCGCAATCCCACAGCATACGCAAGCGGTCTTAAAGCCCGGGCAAGCCCGAACGCCTAATTGGTCTCACCGACAAGAGAAAATCAATCCTGACGAGGATAAAGCGTTTTCAGGTCGCGAAATATCGGCGGGGGTGAATCTGTGAGCAACGGGCAAGGGCTTTTCGTTATTGTTACCGCGGAGTTTTTCAAATTGGACGGCTTGTCAACGTTAAATGCGAACCTGTTAGCGCTTATAGCGGCTTTTCGAGGAGAGGGCTTACAATTGTCAAACAAACGCCTGAGTAATTTTTTTAATATCGACCGCCGTTCGGTAGTGCGAGCCGTGAGCAAATTGAAAGCCAGGGGCTATATCACCGACAAAGGCGGTCATCGGCAGAAACGCCGGCTTGTTGCAAGTGGGGGCATTTTGTCACTACTGGATAGGGGCAAAATGCCTCTGGGTAGAGGCAAAACGCCCCCAGAAGTGGGGGCAAAATGTCCCAAAACTGGGGGCAATTTGCCCCCCATAAATAAAGAGAAGGAAAAAGAAGTAAGCACCGCCTCGCCCTTGCCCGCCTCTGAGGGGCGGGCTTCGGCGGTGCAAATAGGCAGGGCCGGTAGCCAGGCAGAGCAGGGAATCCCACGTGCGATAACTGGGGGGATAGGCCGTCCGGTCCCGAGAGTTGGGCTAACGTCTGCTGAGTGGGAGCGGGAAAGACAGCGAATTTTAAGGCAGTTACATAGTGGGCCGACGTCGCAGTTGGTAAAGGCGACGGCATGAAGCCAAGTCAAAAAATATTTAGAAAAATATCACTTAACCCTTGACAATGTTGCCGAAAGGAGTATAGTGCAGGTATGAAAACTTCAAAAGTCAACATCGAGGAGTATTTGAGGAAAGCCATAATGACGGCGGGTATGAGCCGATACAAAATCGCCAGACGTGCAAAAGTTAATGAAGCCCAATTGTCGTATTTTGTTAATCACAAACGGTCGTTGATACTTACTTCGGCCGCGAAAGTGGCGGAAGTTTTGGGGCTTGAACTGAGGCCCATGGCGAGAAAAAGAAAGGCAGGTGCAAAATGAGAGTTTTCAAAACTCAATACACAATCCCCTTGCCAAAGGGAGCGGAGATTTTTACCAGCAATGGCGTCAAATACGCCAAGTGGATAGACAAAAAAGGACGCATACAAAAAGAGAGATTTACCGAAACGCCTTTACCAGAAGGCGCGGAAGTTATTACGGAGAAGGGGATAAAATACGCCAAACGGATAGATGAAAAAGGTCACACACAAAAAGAGAGAATCACTGACACAGCAAAAAGAGAAAGAGTATTACTTGAAGCCAAAGAGTGGTATATCGAGTTGCGAGACCACTTAGGAACTGTTCGGCGATTTCCGGGCTTTGTCGATAAGGCAGCCACGGAATCACTTGGCAAACAGATTATCCGGCTTGTTAGCTGTCGGGCGTCCAATGACCCGATAGACCCAGCGTTAAGCCGCTGGCTGGAGCTGATACCAGGCAAGTTACGAATGAGATTTGCGAAAATAGGACTTATCGACCCTGAGCGTGCAGGCGGTGGAAAAGCCCTAACCGGCCATATAGACGATTTTGAGCAGTTTTTACTTGCGAAGGGTAACACCCAAAAGCACGCGGCCCTTGTTGTGTCGAGGACGCGGCGGATAGTTGACGGCTGCAAGTTTACCGTTTGGGCTGATATATCCGCAAGCAAGGTTCAAAGATACCTTGCGGATTTGAGGACGGACACAAAGGACAAAAAAGGCATAAGTGCCCAAACGTTCAATTTTTATCTACAAGCCCTGAAAGAGTTTTGCAGGTGGATGGTGCAGGACAGGCGGGCTTCGGAATCGCCGGTGCAACACTTGAAAGGGCTAAACGTGCGAACAGACAGGCGCCACGATCGGCGGGCTCTAACTACTGACGAAATACGGCGACTGTTAGAGGCGACGTCGGCGCAGCCGGAGCGTTTCGGTATGACGGGACTGGCAAGGGCAATACTTTACCGACTTGCCATCGAAAGCGGCTTGCGGGCTAATGAATTGCGAACCCTGAAAGTATCGTCATTTGACTTTGATAATTGCTCTGTTGTTGTCGAGGCCGCATACTCAAAGCACAGGCGGCGAGACACGATACCTTTGAGACCGGATACAGTAAACGAGTTACGGGATTTCACAAGTGGCAAGTTGCCGACAACCCTTGCGTTTAATATGCCGATACTTAACCGACTTGTGATGATGCTTAGGGCCGATTTACAGGCGGCTGATATCAGTTACGTTGACGAATCAGGGCGATATGCGGACTTTCACAGCTTGCGGCACACCACAGGGACGCTATTGGCGGCGGCCGGCGTTTTCCCAAAAACGGCTCAATCACTTATGAGGCATAGCACAATCGAATTGACGATGAATAAATATACTCATACCCTTGCCGGACAGGAAAGTGAAGCCATAGCGAAGCTGCCGGACTTATCACAGCCGAGCCGACAATCACAACAGGCAGTTGCAACAGGGACGGATGGTAAAAATGTCTTGGCGTCTTGCTTGGCGCGAGACGGTGCAGGTCATACGTCTATCAATGCAGAACAGTGCAAAGTTAGTGGAGCAAATAGCCAAGTTGGGGAGAATAGTAAAGGTTTATCCGCACAGACCTCAGACGCAAATTGTCTGTGTGATTCAGCAAGTAACAACGAAAAAAAACAAAAGGCGGCGGTGGGAGTCGAACCCACGAATAACGGTTTTGCAAACCGTCGCCTTAGGCCACTTGGCTACGCCGCCCAATTACTCGCTTGCAAGCATACTCGAAATTGTGCGATTCTTCAACAGGTTTTACCGAAGGCCATATCGAAAAACACACTCACCCACGAGAAGTTATTGGGATTCGTCGATTACGGCCTTAACGATATCGTTGATGGCCTCACGGGTGTTGCCGTTGGCGTTATTTGTGATGATGGCAAATATCCGGTCGCCTGCCGGTGTGGAGCAGACCCCCGAAAAGGACTTGACACCCTCGATATAGCCGGTCTTGCCGAATACTTTGCCTTTGTATTTCGGCTCGTTGAACCATTTACCCGCTGTTCCGTCAATACCCCCCACTGCCAGCGTTTCCTTGTAACGCCGCCAGTCAGAATGCTTGTAAAGGTCGAGCAAAACGCTCGAGATAGCGTTTGCGCTGAGACGATTGTCCTCGCTGAGACCTGAGCCGTCATTGATGTCAAACTGGTCGGAGGGTATCCCTAAAGAAAGCAGATACCGCGAGATATACTGTAGACCGCTGGGCCAGGAACCGCCTTTGCCGGACGGTTGTTGCGAGGCGCCTATGGTTTTGAGAAGCGCCTCTGCGGCAAGCCCCAAACTGTCCTTGTTGCAGCGCTCGAAAACATCCCAAATCGAGCTGCGATAAACAGCCACGGGTTTGAATCCATCAGAAGGCGAGATTTGTTTTTCGATAAGCCGGCCCGTGACGGCTATGCCGCTGCGTCTCAACTCTTCAGCGATGAGAAACCCCAGAAAGGCCGGAGGTCTGTCTATAGCTACGCGGACGGGTTGGCATTGCCTGTGACACTTACCGAGCACGGTTATCGTATTCGAGCCAGGTTGTCTCGCACACCAGACGGTGTCCGGCGGCTTGGCGGCAGGAACACATTTGTTGATTATTTCGACATACGCCGTCTGCGGGTCGAGCGTCAACTGGACTTTCGGCCCGATTGTCTCGGCTATTACCTCGACGCAGTTGCCGTTGTAATTCAGGCCGCTTACCTCGCAGGCATACCAGCGATTAAGCTCCTCTTTAGACCAACTCGGATGCACCCGCTCGTCATCGAATACGGTGCTGTCAACGATGATATCACTTACGGAAGCGACGTTTGCCGCCTCCAGCTGCTGCGCGATATCCTTGAGCATCCAGCGTGAATCGAATGAGAACTTCTCAGCTGTAACTTTGTCGCCTAACAAAGGGTCGCCTGAGCCGATGACAGCCAGCGTATTGCCGATTAATCCGATGCGGGTCTGGTAAAGAAAATCGGGGCCGAGGTATTTAAGCGCCGCGGCGGTTGTGATGAGCTTCATATTCGACGCCGGTATCATTGGCGAAGACGCGCTCCTGCTGTAGAGAATAGTTCCGCTGGCAGGGTCCAAAATCTGAACGCCGATGCGCACCTTCGCCTGTGCCTGCGAAGCTACAATAGCATCGACTCGCTGGCCAAGGTTGGCACAAGCACTACCGGTTAATGAAGCGACAATAATAAGCGAAATCAGTATTTTCTTAGTGTCGGTTTTCATAGTGTCTCTTTATTAACAAAAACCAAAAGCAGTTTCAAGGCTAAAAATAAATTTAACTGTGGTGTATCTAACTGTAAATAAAAGAGTTACAAATCATTTTTTTTAGATTTTACTTGACAAAATTGACTTGATGCGGGTAAACTAAAGTACGAGTGCAGGTAGCAGAATTTTAATGTTCTGTCGACTGCCTCATTGGAAGAGAGTGGGAAAAAACGAAGAAGGAGGAGTAGAGTATGAGTAGATGGGTGTGTTCTATTTGCCTCGCCTTGGCCATCGTTTCCACAAGCCATGCAACTGTCATTGCCCCGCCTTGGGACGGCTGGATTGTTCCACCACAAGCAGACCCCCGGCATTATAATCATATACCCTTCGCCTCCCGATGATGCTCTTGCTATATGGCGAGATTCAACAGGGTTTGAATTATCTCTATACAATGGCAATATGTATCAGTATCTTTCTGAATTATCGCAGCCGGGCGCACGGCTTGAGATGGACGTGTACTGGGTCGAAGACCAATGGGCGGGAACAGATGTCTCGGCAGATTGGAGTGTCTTGGCAATCAACAGCAATCCCGGCTGGTGGCAGATTGATCCGGAGTGGCCTCCCGGCCCTCATCCGATTCTCCCCGCCGGACACTGGGAACCCGGTTACGTCCCAGGCGGCGTTTATTCAACAACGGTTTCTTACGATATTTCCGGCTACGACTGGGCCGGTGTTCAGGGCGCATACTGGCTTCAGTTCTCAATTGCAACCAACATCAGCAGCACTGTCACTGATATCGGAGCTTTCTACGTCAGCGAAATAAGAATCGTCCCCGAACCGGCGACAATCGCCCTCCTCGGCACAGGCGCACTCGCTTTGCTTAACAGAAAGAAAAGGGGGAAGTAAAAATGTATAAAAGGTCGTTAGTTATTTGCCTCGCCTTAATTATGGCTTCCGCCAGTTATGGTGATATTCCAGGCGATTGGGAACAGGAGATGGATGGCTGGACTGTAAACGGAGGAACCCCGACATACTCTTCGGAATATGGAGTTACATCGGGCAATTGCAGTTTGGCAGTTTGGCTCAATGCCGATACAGGCGGCAATAATTTCTCCTGGAACCTCTACAATGGTGATATGTGGCAGTATTATGACTGGATTGCGCAGGGAGCATACTTTGCGATTGATGTGACCTGGGTTGCTTCTGAATGGTATGATGATGGTGGAGATGGCGCCTGGGCACAGGTGGAGCTGTTGGCTGTGAACAGCAATCCCGGCTGGGGCCAGTGGCAATGCGTTGACACGGCCAATCCGTCGTATCCCGGAAGCTGGGACCCCTACAACTGGGGCGAAGTCCACACAAGAGAGCTGAGATGGTATATGTCGAATTATGACATGGCCGGAGCAGCCGGTGCATATTGGATGCAGTTTAGTATATCCACCAACTACGGCAGAACAGATGTGATTCCAGGAGCTATTTACTTCGACAATGCAAGGATAGTTCCTGAGCCGGCGACAATTGCTATGCTCGGCCTTGGCGCTCTTGCCTTGCGTCGAAGAAAACGTAAACCATAATTAGTTATCACTCATAAAATATATTGAACCTGGGGCCTGTTACGAAATCTCGGAGCAGGCCCCTGTTATTTTATAAGCGGCTGTTGACTGCACCGGGGGCATAGAGTAAAATCCGCACTTTCATTCGGCGGCGGGGAGAATACGGGTAAATAATACGATACTTAGGAGATCTTTTGTGAAAAAGGTAAGATTGCTTATCGGTTTGCTGCTGATAGCGGCTTTGAACGGTATTTGTCTCGCGGATGCGGGCTTGGTCCCGTCAAAGGAAAACGCTGAATTAAAGGCGAGAATAGAAAAGCTGGAAAAAGAGCTGGCCGAGCTCAAGTATATGGTGATGCAGCAAAAGGAGGGCACGCCCCCCGTAGAAAAACCTGCCCCCGCGCCTGTCGCCCCCGCTGCTGAGAAAAAACCCGTGGTGTCGGGGCTCGACATCCAGATTTACGGCCGATTGAAGTTCGATGCCGCGTATGATACGTCGAGAACGGATAACGGAAACTATGTCAAGTGGGTGCTCTCCGAGACGGACAATAAACACGATAACGAATTTAATATGACAGCCAACGAGTCACGCCTCGGTATGTGGATTTATGGCCCAAAAGATGGCGACCTTAAGACAAGCGGAAGGGTGGAAGTGGATTTTTTTGAGGGCGGTGCCGAGAACAAGTCCCGGCTGATGATGCGACACGCCTATTTAAACCTCGACTGGCCGCAAGATAAATTCAGCATATTAGCCGGACAGACCTCGGACGTAATATCGCCGTTGTTTCCCTACACCCTGAATTACTCCGTGGCCTGGTGGGCCGGCAACATCGGCTATCGTCGTCCGCAGATTCGCCTGACAAAAGGTTACGCACTGAATAAAGACGTGGATTTGAAGCTCGAAGGAGCAATTGCAAGAACAATAGGATTGAGCAGCGGCAGTTTCACGCCCGGTGACGCCGGCGAGGATGCCGGCATCCCCGGTTTTCAGGGACGCGCAAGTTTGACGTTCCCCTGGCTGGCTTATAAGCCGACTACGATAGGATTTTCCGGTCACTGGGCAAAAGAGGAGTATGACACCGATGCGAACGGCACAAATAAAAAGTTCGATAGTTGGTCGCTGAATTTGGACGTGCTGCAGCCGATTAATGAGTGGCTTACTATAAAAGGCGAAATGTTCACCGGCAAAAATCTAAGCGCGTATCTCGGCGGCATCGGCCAGGGCGTCCGCAACATCGGCACGGCTTCAGCGCCCGTATACGACAAGGAGATAGGCAGCACAGGCGGCTGGATTGCCGCCGAGCTGGGACCGTGGGACAAATGGAAATTCAACCTTGGCGTAACCATCGACGACGTGGAAAACGGCGACCTCAGGGGTGGCGTGGACAAACGGGAATACAATCGCTCGATTTTCGGAAACGTGATTTACTCGTTGGACAAAAACGCCCAGATTGGCTTTGAGCTGTCGCAGTGGCACACCGAATATCAGGGCGAAGGCAACGCCGACGCCATCCGTGCCCAGACCTCTTTCATTTACAATTTCTAAAAAAAACAGATTTATGTTTAGATAATATGAAGGTCATCCTTTCAACGGTTATGATTTGAGCTTTGCACAAAAACAAATCTAACCTTATTGAAAGGAATGACCTATGACAACAGTATCAAACAAACAGAGATGGTTCAACACAATCCGCCTTACCCA
>JBDRMP010000107.1:0-22001 GCA_043811995.1 Planctomycetota bacterium | reverse complement strand
AGCAACCTTCGCCTTGAATTGAGCCGTGTGATTACGTCTTTTGTTTTTCATGAATCTGTCTCCTGAAATTGTTATCGTCTCAGGCGACAAATCCACCTTAATTCGCCTTAATTCGCGCCCAGTTTTTGGGGAGTATTATAGTCTTTCATGCTTAAAAGGACATAGACGTAGTACATAGGCGATTACGGAGGACGCCTCTATAAATGGAATTCACCCAGAACCACGTTGGGTTCAGGGGTGTGAACCCTGCATGGTTCACACCTCCCCGAGTAGGACTCGAACCTACAACCTAGCGGTTAACAGCCGCTCGCTCTACCGATTGAGCTATCGGGGAAAAATTTAAACCAGCAGTATAAACCAAATCGAATAAACCGACAAGTGATTATTGTGTGAAAATTTGCGAAAAAGACGGTGAAAACCACCCAAATTGCTGGACAATCACTCGAAAAAACTGTAAATTATGAGGTTTTCAAAGTTTAGCTAATCCGAATCAGGGTCGATATCTAAAAACAGGATTAGACGGTCGGTTTACCGGCAGCATTGACTAAATTTACGGTAATCTGAAAGATATGGCAAGAGACATACTTAATATAGGCGGATTTACTATCAAGAGGCGCATCGGCGTTGGCGCGCGAACCACGATATATCTTGCAACCGATGATTCCGACAGCAGGGAAGTTGCCTTAAAGCGGATCATTTTCGAAAGACCCGAAGACGCCCGTATTTTTGAGCAGGTCGAGGCGGAATACAAAATAGCGCAGAAAGTGGACCACCCGTACATTCGCAAATGCTACAAGCTCAAGAAGATACGCAGAATGCTGCAGACAAAGGAACTGCTGCTTTCGATGGAGTATTTTGACGGCCCATCGCTGGAAGATGGGCCGGCGCTGAGCTTGCTCGACGTGCTGCTGGTGTTCAGAATGGTAGCCACGGGGCTTAACGCGATGCACCAAAGCGGGCTGGTCCATTGCGATATAAAGCCAAATAACATTCTGTTGAGCAAAGCCGGAGCCATCAGGATTATCGATTTGGGGCAGAGCTGCAAAATAGGCACAACCAAACGGCGTATCCAGGGGACGCCCGACTACATTGCGCCTGAACAGGTCAGGCGCAAACCGCTGGGGCCCAAGACGGACATATTCAACCTCGGCGCAACGATGCACTGGGCTCTTACGGGCAAGACCGTGCCGACGCTGATACCGAAAAAAGACCCATTCGGGCTGCCCGTGCATGAAACTGTTCGCGCCCCTCACGAAATCAGGCCGCAGATACCGCTGGGTATTTCAAAATTAGTGATGGACTGCGTCGAGGACGACCCCGCGAAGCGTCCCGCCGATATGACGGCCGTCATATCCAGCCTGGACCTGATGATTCACAGTATCCTAAGCAGCAAGCCAAAGGTAAATTCTCAATAAATCGCAGAAGCGTTCAGGAAACACAAAACACAGTCGATAAATCTTGACATCCCAACCCCGAGAAGCTATCCTTCAATGAGCTTGCTTAAAAGCTACCTTGTCAGCCATCTGGACCCGAAAAATGCCCAAAAAGACAATCGAGCTGCTGAAAAAAGGCATGGAAGCCAACTACGCGGACAGATTCAGAAAGGGCAATCTGATTTGTCTGCCTTCGCGCGGGTCGGTAATCATAACAGGCGACATTCACGGACACCGCCTGAATTTTGAGCGGATTGTCGCCTTCGCGGACCTCGCATACAGCCCCGATACCCACGTAATCCTTCAGGAAATAATACACGGCGGCCCCGAAGACAAGGAAGGGGGTTGCCTTTCTTACAAGCTGCTTTTCGATGTGATTCACTACAAAATCTGGTTCCCCAACCGCGTGCATATAATAATGGGCAATCACGACACTGCTTTCATCAATAACGCCAAGGTTATGAAAAACGGCAAAGAAATGAACGTTGCAATGCGGTCTGCTTTGGACAGAGAGTTCAATCGCTTCAGTGAAGACGTGAAGCTTGCATTAAAACAATTTTTATTTTCCCAGGCGCTGGCCGTCAAATGCGCCAACGGGGTATTTATCTCGCACTCGCTGCCGGCGGACCGATATGCGGAAAAATTCGACCATCGAATCCTCGAAAAGCAGCTCAAAATCAACGACGTGGTAAAACCCGGCTCGGCATACCTTTTGACATGGGGTAGAAGCCACAGTCAACATTTGTTAAACAAAATGGCGAAGATGCTCGATGCCAAAATCTTTGTCCTCGGCCACCAGAGACAGGAACAGGGTTGCTGTCGTGCGGGCGACAATCTGATTATTCTCGCATCGGACCACGACCATGGTTGTATTTTGCCGATGGACCTTGACAGGTCCTATACTATTGAGGAATTGCTGGACCTTGTCATACCGCTGGCAGCAATCGCATAGTAATCCCCCCATCACCCCTACAACACTCCCTGATAACAGCAAATGGCAACAGACACAACTGCAGAGGGCGACTCTTTTTTGCCTTAATTATATCGGACTATTGTTATTGTTTGGCCGGGGGAGCAAAATTTGTTTAGGCGGGTGGATTTTCGGCCTTGCCATTTTAACACTTAACTTCTTTGCAAATAAAGGGTTAGTCACGTCTTAAAACGGGGGGTAATTACCTATCTGTCTGACACAGTTCAACGGCCCGGCAAAAGGCGTTATTGAGTTAAACCGGCCCTTCAAGATGCCGATGTAACAGGGCCGTAATTTGTTGTGGATAACACGGTTGCGAAAGATTCTCACGCATCAGCAGAGGCACGCAACGCTCGTAGAAGAAAAGTTGACGCGGAGAATTCGCAAACGTGTTTTCAGCTACGGCATATCGGAAAATTGTTGGGTCGTAAGTGATGAGCGAACAGATTACCGTGCTGGTTGTCGAGGACGAGGCGCACATCAGGCGTGTGCTGGAATACAACCTCAAGCTGGACGGCTTCGAGGTTTATCTGGCCGAAGACGGCGCCACGGGCCTGAAACTGGCAAGACAGCTATGCCCCGATGTAATCCTGCTTGACTGGCTGATGCCCGCAATGAACGGCCTTTCGGTCCTGACCGAGCTGAGGAACGAAGCTGGGATGGAACATATCCCTGTTTTTATGCTTACCGCCAAGGGGATGCTCAATGATGTCACGCAGGCGTTTGAGGCGGGCGCCGATGACTACATCACCAAACCGTTCGACCCGATGCAGCTTGGCAAAACCATCAGGGAAAAACTTGAAAAATGTGCAAAGCTAAAAAAGAGCTAAAAGGCCGACCCCATCGGTCTTATGGGGGTAACAGAATAAATAGGGATGATAAATACCTGCTGTTAGTTAACGGACGTAATATGAATGAGCGCACCCACGCAGGAGCACCAACCGAACGCGACATAGTGCTGTTGAGCGATATCCACCATATTGACATCGTTCGAGGCCCCGGCTCGGCATTGTATGGCCCGGGCGCGGTATCTATGGTGATTAACATCGTCACCTACAATGCAAGCACTTTCCAGGGAACAGAGGTCACGACCCGTTTGGGCGCCGTCGAGGAGTTTTATTCGACTGAGATAAAGCACGGACAGCCGTTTGATAACGATGAGGGCGGCCTTTTCCTCTACACAGGCATCGGCAAATACGTCGGCGCAAGCAAATATGATGCGCCTCAGATTTTCTCACACGATTTTTCGTCGGCATCGGATGTTTCATACTGGGATGCAGACCTATGGCCTGACGGCTGGGGACCAAATCCGTCAGACCCGCCCCATCTGCCGGCAGACGGCACACAGGCAGGGGAACCGATGACCGGGGGCCTGATTAACAGAGACGGTCGGGATAACCCAGACAGGCCGGAAGTAAAACTGTTTGCTGAAATTACAAGAGATAACTGGGACATCTGTACCCGTTACACACAAGGCGGAAAAGAATTCCTGTATGCTCCAGGCCTTTGGGCACGCGCAAACTGGGGATTCGCCGAGTCCGTCTTTTATGACTACGACTGGGACACCGGCGTGGGAACATATAAAGATGTCCAGCCCAACAGCTATAGTTATCAACAGGCGACCGGCTATGTCGGATATAAACAGGAGCTGGTTGACAATCTCGACATCGATTACGCCTTCAGCTATGACATGACTGATTTCGGACTGTTCAGACAAAATGAAATAGATTCTTCTTTTCGTGAGGATGAATACTACGGCAAGGCACTGTTGCGATGGCAGCCAAACGAAAAGCACAAGATTGCCTTGGGCGGCGAACTCACCCACAATGAGCTGGGCCTGAAAAACCCCGGCTGGCCCAATGTTGACCCGTGCAGCATGCGATTGAATCCTATGCCGCAATGGTCAACCAATCTGTATTCTATTCTGGGTGAATGGCAGTGGAACATAAGCGACAAGTGGACGACCTTCGTCGGCGCCCGACTCGATGACCACACTTATACCGACTGGATGTTCTCTCCCCACGCGGCAATAGTCCACTCACCGAGCGACACAGACACGATTAAGCTAATGTGGTCTCGCTCGGTTCGGGCAAATGTCGAAGAAGAATTGAAGGCCGCGAGCGGCAACAGCAACCCGGAAATACTTGACAGCATTGAGCTGCGTTACGAAAAGCAGCAGAGCAAAAACCTCGACCTGGCCGCATCTCTTTTCGTCCACTATAATCTGGATGTGATATCGTGGGCCGGTAGTTCAACTGCTTCCGTCGGCAAGCAGAAAGAATACGGCATTGAGCTTGAGGCCTCTTACCACACCGAAAAGACGCGTTTGCTGGTCTCTCATGGGTATACAAAACTGTACGATTTTACTCTGGAGTCGGGCCAAAGCACCTATCTGACCGCTATGCCATACGGCTACGGCAACGACCTGGCCAACTGGTCCAATCACATAACCAAGGTAACGGCCCAGCACAAACTCAATGACCAATGGACCCTCGACGCATCGCTGCGCATCTACTGGGGTTTCCCGGGGATGAAGGATTACGACAATTACTCTCCATACCTGTATTCCAGCGCAGCCAATACGGGCACGTATCCCGACGGAGAGACCTTTTCTGAACATCCCTTTGTCACAAACGGGTGGAAAAAAACGTATCGCGGCAACTACTATCTTAACATCGGCCTGCAATACAAGCCGAGCAATGACCTCACTATCGGCATCACCGGCTACAATCTGCTCGGTATCTTTAACAGGGATTTCAACAAGCGTAACTATATAGCAAGCACCGGCGATTACCGCTGTGAGGCGGCAGCCGTAGGCGTCTGGCTCGAATACAAATTCTAACCAGGGACCGGGAACAACAATACTTATGGAAACTGAGCGAAAACCTGCTAACGCTGTCCGCACCCAACCGCGGCTCGCAGACACAGGAGCCCGGCGTATCAGCTGCTCGATTGCAGGGGTATTTGTCTTGCTCGGCTGCCTTCTGGCATCCGAGGTGCATCCAAGTACTCAATCCGGCCAATACAAGGAATATGAGGTAAAGGCCGCTTTCATTTACAACTTCCTCAAATTCGTTGACTGGCCCAAAGAAAAAATGACGAACAACAAGCAGATAATCATCGGAGTCATCGGGGAAAATCCTTTCGGCTCGGCCGCCGACGTATTCAAAAACAAAAAGGTCGAAGACCGCGACGTGGTTCTAAAGTACTTCGAGGGCCTCGAAGAAATCAAAAAAATGTCTGAAAAAGACCGGACGGCGAATGAAGAGTCCCTTAAAACCTGCCATCTATTATTCATCTGCCCGTCCGAGCAGAAGCAGGTGCGTGAGATAACGGAACTTTTGAGCAAAAACGGCGTTTTGACAGTGGGAGATACCGATGGATTTACTGAATCCGGTGTAGTAATCAACTTTTTTATGGAAGACAATAAAATTCGTTTCAATATAAACCTGACGGCCGCCGAAAAGAGCGGGCTGAAAATCAGGTCTCAGCTTCTGCGTCTTGCCAAGAAGGTGTACAAAGACGAGTCGGAAGCAACAAACGCCAATACCAGCACTACTGAAGGGGGGGCTAAATAAACCTATGCTTCCCGTTCAAAACATGGCGATAAAACACAAGCTGATAGCTATCGTGATGCTCACGTGCGTGGTGGCGCTGATACTTGTGGGCAGTGCATTTTTATTCTGGGAGTGGCGGGGCTTGCGCAACAACATGCTGGAAAACCTTTCTACTCAGGCCCGCATCACTGCTGAAAACTGCAAGGCCGCACTAACATTCGAAGATGCAGAAGATGCGCAGAAGACCCTGAAAGCCCTCAAGGCCAATTCCTCTATCGTATTCGCGTGCGTCTATAAGAAAAGCGGTGAGCTGTTCGCCAGCTATGCCCTAAACGAGGCCGACAAAACCCATCTGATGATAGCGCCGCAGAAAAAGGGCAGCGATTCTTCGGGCGGTTTGTTAACCGTCTTTGAGCCGATAGTTTTAGATGAAGAGACAATAGGCACGGTATGCCTTCGTTGCGACCTTAGCCCGATGTACACGGCACTGAAACGCAACGCCGAAAACACCATTGTAGCGCTGGTGCTGTCCGCCATAGCGGCCTATTTTATCTCGTCGAGATTACAGCGGATTATTTCCGGGCCGATTCTTGCGCTGGCCAAAGTGGCCCGAGACGTGTCGGAAAAGAGGGACTACTCCACGCGCGCCTCGAAACAAAGCAATGACGAGGTGGGACTGCTCATAGATTCGTTCAATGAAATGCTTGAACAAATTCAGCAGCGTGATTCTGAATTAGTCAAGACCAAGGGAGAATTGGAAGTAAGGGTACAGGAGCGCACAAGCGAGTTAACGTCGTCCAACGAGCATCTCAAAGACGAAATAAGCGAGCGTGAAAAAGCAGAGCTCAAACAAACAAAGCTGCTCAAGGAGCTCAAGAGCGCCAATCAGGAGCTGAAAGATTTCGCCTATATTGCCAGCCACGACCTCAAGGCGCCACTGCGTGCGATAAAGACGCTGGCGGACTGGATATCCACCGATTATGCGGACAAAATCGACAAGGACGGACAGGAGCAGTTAAACCTGTTGAGGCAGCGAGTTGACAGAATGCACAATCTTATCGACGGCATCCTGCAGTACTCGAGGGTCGGCCGAGTCAGGGAAGAGAACATTGAAGTGCCTCTCGACAAACTGCTGCCTGAAATCATCGACATCCTCGCCCCGCCGGAGAATATAAAAATTACCGTGGAGACGGAGCTGCCCACAATAAAATGCGAGGAGACCCGTATTACACAGATTATCCAGAATCTGCTGAGCAACGCCATCAAATATATGGACAAACCCGATGGAACGATAAAGGTCGGGTGCAGCGAAGAAGGAGAATTCTGGAAATTCAGCGTCGCCGACAACGGCCCAGGTATTGAAAAACAGCACTGGGAACGAATATTCAAGATATTCCAGACCCTGGCGCCGCGAGACGAGTTTGAAAGCACCGGTATCGGCCTGACGGTTGTGAAAAAAATAGTAGAGATGTATGGCGGCAGAATCTGGCTCGAATCGGAAGTCGGAAAGGGAACAACGTTCTTCTTTACGTTCCCCAAGGCCGGCGCCCCGGAGCCGGAGCCGGAACAGGCAGCCGTCGCAGTCGAAGCGGGTCAGTCCGACGTCGCCGAGATTCACAACAATGAACCGCAAGGTTCTCAGGAAAGTTGATGACTTTAAAAATGAGATACACAATTGAAACGGCAAAAGAACTCGGATGAAGATTGGACATAAACTATCGCTGGGATTCGTTGGTCTGGCGGCGCTCATCGCGTCGCTCGGATATTTCAACTTGCGCACGGCGCAGACGACCCTCGAAAAGACCATCGGTGACAACACCGCCGACTTTGCTGAGCAGGTACTCGACAAAGTCAACAGAAACGTTGACTATCGAATCGAAATCATACAGGCATACGCCACCGATGTGTTACTAAAAGATTTTGTCGCCTCGTCAAATGCTCAATTCGCTCTTATGCCCGACCCCAACGGCTATATCGAACAGGTTGACAGAAATTGGTCCGAGGAAAACGAGAATATCGCCGGGCTTATAACACAGTTGACCGCCAATAAGCTCGCGGAAGAACTGATAGCACGAAAAAAATTCTACGACAGCAAATATAACTATCCTTTGTTTTCCGAGATTTTCGTGACAAACAGTTTCGGAGCAAACATAGCCCAAACCAACAAGACAACGGATTACTACCAGGCCGACGAAGAATGGTGGCAGATAGCAGAAAAAGACGGGTTATTTGTAAGCGATGTCAACTACGACGAAAGCTCAGGCGTCTATTCCATCGATATCGGCGCAAGAATCGACGATGAAAACGGCGACTTCCTCGGGGTCATAAAAGCCGTCCTGAACATCAGAGAAATAATCAATATCGAGGAAGCAAAGGCCGTTGCTGAGTACAAAAGCTTACAACTTACGCTGGTCGACCAAAACGCCAGAATACTATACTCAACTAAACCCTACATAATGTTCCAGGACGCCGGCAACCAACTTGTCTATCGATTCGGTAGTTTGGGCCAGCCGATACACAAGTTATATACCATAGGCCAAAATGCAGGCGAAAAGAAAATACTTTTTGCTCACGCGCATTCAAAAAACGACCCAAGTTGGACCTTGTTGGCAGAAACAGAAACGGCTGAGATTTTCGCTCCCATCGCTGATTTGAAGCACGCAATATTTCTGGCGGGCATAGCAATTATGGCCCTGGCATTATTAGCCAGCTCGGTTACTTATCGCTCCGTCGTTGTCCCGATTGCCGAGCTCCAGGACGCGACGGTCCAGATTGCCGCGGGAAATCTCGATACAAACCTGACAACAACATCTAACGACGAAATCGGTCATCTGGCTCGTTCCTTTGAAAAAATGGCCCATAAGCTCAAGAAAACTATAGACGACCTCAACGACGAAATCGCCGAGCGTAAAAAGGCAGAGGCCGGATTGCATGACAGCAAGCGTTTCCTTAACAACATTTTCGACAGCATCCAGGACGGGCTCGGCATTATGGACAATGACCTGAATATCATCAAGGTGAATACCTGGATGGAAAATGCACATCGTGACAGTATGCCGCTTGTAGGCAAGAAGTGCTACAAGGCATATCACAACCGTGATTCGGTTTGTCCGGAGTGCCCTTCAATTAAAACCCTGAAAACAGGACAACCATATTCTGAAATTATTCCAAATCCATGCAAAGGGATTTCTGCCGAGTGGATTGAACTTTTGACGTTCCCGCTTAAAGACCAGCACGGAAACATCACGGGCGTTATTGAGTATGCAAAAGACACCACCAAGCAAATAAAGGCGGAAATCCTGCTTACCGAAAGAGCACAGGAGGCAATGCATCGCCATAACACACTGATGAAACTGGCGAATATGCCCGAACAGGACCTCGACTCGTTGTTGCGAACAACCACAGAGCAGAGCGCCGAGGTTCTCAACGTCGAGCGAGTGGGCGCTTGGCTCTTCACCTCGGACGGAACAGAGATTATCTGCCGTGACCTGTTCATCAAAACTAAAAAGCTTCACGAGAGCGGCGAGAAGCTGAAATCACGGAATTATCCTCGATATTTTAACTCGCTGGAAAACAGCCGAATAGTCGCGGCAAACAACGCAGTCAGCGACCCGAGAACAAGCGAATTCGCCAATAAATATCTGCTGCCACTGGGCATTACTTCTATGATTGACGTGCCAATTCGGATGCACGGCCAAATCGTGGGCATAATTTGCCACGAACACACCGGGCCAGCCAGAGAGTGGACAAGCAGCGAGCAGGATTTTGCAGCATCAGTGGCGGATATGATTTCTCTCAAGCTCGAGGCGATGGAACGTAGAAAAGCCGAGCAGGCACTTGCAAAACTCAACAAAGACCTCGAGGCAACCGTTGCGGAGCTTAGCCAGTCCAACAGGCAGCTCCAGGACTTTGTCCACGTTGCCGCCCACGACCTCAAAACACCGGTGCGGGGAATCGGCACCCTTGCTGACTGGATTGTTAGCGACTACGGCGACAAGTTTGACGAGCAGGGACGTGAACAAGTCCATTTGCTCAAAGCAAGGGTCGTCCGAATCGACCAGCTTATCGATGGAATGCTCCAGTTTTCCAAGCTCGTGCGAATCAGAAAACACGAGGAGCAGGTGAACCTGAACACGCTGGTAGCAGAGGTAATCAATAAGATAAGGCCGGCCGACAACATCGAAATAGCCGTGGACAGTTTGCCAACCGTGAGTTGTGAATATGAAAATATGTCACAGGTATTTAAGAATCTTCTGTCAAACGCGGTCGCTTTTATGGACAAGCCAAAAGGGCTGATAAAGGTCGGCTGCGTAGAACAGGGTGATTTCTGGAAATTTTATATCTGCGACAACGGCCTCGGTATCGAAGAGAAACATTTCGAACGAATATTCAGGATATTCCAGACGCTGCCAAAGCAAGGTGAGCCGGAAACCGCCGGCATAGGCCTGGCTATTGCCAAGAAAATCATAGAATTATACGGCGGGAAAATCTGGGTGGAATCGCAGCCAGGTTCCGGCAGCACGTTTTTCTTCACATTTCCTAAAAAGCATGAGGAATCTGCATATGCAAATGCTAAAACCTATAATGCTGATTGAAGACGACAGCGTTGACGCTATGACGGTAAGGCGGGCGATGAGGGAGTTACACATCAACAACTCGATGGTTCACTGTCTCGATGGCGAAGACGGATTAAAATATCTGACCGACCCCGAGACGGAAAAACCCTTTGTCATCCTGCTTGACCTGAATATGCCCAAAATGAGCGGTATTGAGTTCCTTAAAGCTGTAAAGACGTACCCTGAACTCAAACGGATACCCATTGTAGTCCTGACGACCTCCAAGGAAAAACGAGACGTCCTTGACAGCTTCGAGCTCGGCGCCGCTGGTTATATGATAAAACCGGTCGATTATGCAAAATTCACAGACGTAATCAATACAGTCATGCTTTACTGGAGCTTAAGCGAGCTGCCCAGACAGAAGCTTAAACTGGCCGATGCAAAGCAATAGCGGAATATCCCATATAGCAGGCATCGCACGGCCCGAAGGAGACCGTGAACGGGTGGAGCACGCGCTCATCACGGCGCTGCAGGAATGGGAAGCCACGTTTAACGCCACCTGGGACCCGATTATGCTGGTGGACAAGGAATTCAGAATAATGCAGGCCAACCATTCGGCGTCCCGATTCTTCGGCGAGCCGCCTGGTAAAATCCTGGGACGAACAGTCCACAGTTTGCTTTACGGAGCGGACACGCCCAGCGACCAGTGTCCGCTCATAATGGCCAAACAGACCAATAAACACGAAGAGGCGGAATTGTATATACCTCAAAAAGACACATGGATTGCCGTTTCTGCAGACCCCGTAAACAACGAAGATGGAGGCCCTGCGTATTTCGTTCATACCATCAGAGATATTACCTATCGTAAAAAAACCGAGCAGATACTTGCAAAGCTCAATCATGACCTTCACAAAACCGTCGGGGAGCTTAAAAAATCCAACCAGGAGCTTCGCAACTTCGCCCATGTCACGGCGCATGACCTGAAATCGCCTCTGCGCGGAATCGGCTCCATAGCCGACCGTTTAATCCGCAAATATAACGACAAACTCGACAACGAGGGCAAAGACCAGCTTCGGCTGCTCATCACCAGGGTCAAGCGAATGAGCGACTTCATCGACGGCATCCTGCGATATTCCGCAATCGGGCAAGTCGTAGAAGAACCGCAGCGGATAGATGTAAACACGCTCCTCGCGGAAATAATCGCGGAGAATGCCATCCCGGAGAATTTTGAAATCTCCATCCAGGAGGGACTGCCCCTTGTTCGTTACGACCGACTCCGGCTAAAGCAGGTCTTTGCGAACCTTTTGGGCAACGCCGTCAAATATATGGACAAGCCAAAGGGCCAAATCAGAATCGGGTGCACCGAGGAAGGGGATTTTTGGAAATTCAGCGTCGCAGACAACGGCTGCGGAATCAATGAACAGTATTTTGGAAAAATATTCGAGATATTTCAGACGCTGGCCTCACGCGACAAAATGGAGAGCACCGGCATCGGGCTGACCATCGTCAAAAAAATTGTCGAATTAAACGGCGGGAGGGTCTGGGTCACATCCGCCATCGGCCAGGGCAGCACTTTCTTTTTCGCCCTGCCAAAAAATTAGGGAGACGAAAAATGGCAAAGTTAAAACCAATATTGCTCGTAGAAGACGACATTGTTGACGCATCCACGGTCAAACAGGCGCTTGCCGACCTCAGGGTCAAGAACCCCGTCGTTCACAAGTCCGACGGAGAAGAGGCGCTTGGCTACCTGAGAGGGCAATTGAATCAAACGCCGGCGCTGATGCTGCTCGACCTCAATATGCCCAAAATCAGCGGCGTGGAGCTGCTGCAAATCATCAAGGCGGACAGCCGCCTGATGCATGTGCCGGTTGTTGTCCTGACCGTTTCAAAATATGAACAGGACAAGCTCGACACCTTCAACCTCGGCGTGGCTGGCTACGTCATAAAAGCGGTGGATTATGATGAATTTCTGCGGGCTATGGACATCATAATCCGATACTGGTCGTGGAACGGACTTGTGGAGAAGCAAAGGGAGGCACAAAATGCGAGGTTCTAAACCAATTCTGCTGCTTGAAGACGATACGGTTGACTCGATGACCGTCAAACGGGCGCTGAAGGACATCAAGGTCTTAAATCCGCTGGTTCGAACAGCCAACGGTGAAGAGGCCCTTGTATACCTCAGAGAAGAAAAAAATGAGAAGCCCTGCGTCATTCTGCTTGACCTCAATATGCCAAAAATGAACGGCATCGAGTTTCTCAAAATCGCAAAAGCCGATGAATCGCTCAAAAAGATACCTGCCATAGTGCTGACCACCTCGAAAGACGACCAGGACTGGGTTCAGAGCTTTCAGCTTAACGTGGCCGGCTATATCGTCAAACCAATCGATTATCTGAAATTCGTCGAAGCGATGAGAATCATAAACCTTTACTGGACACTCAGTGAACTGCCAAATGGCGAACAGGAGATTACAAATGCGAACATCGAAACCGATAATGCTTGTCGAAGATGACAGCGTTGACGCAATGACCGTCAAACGCGCCTTAAAGGACCTCAAGGTTTCAAATCCGTTTGTTCACCAGGTCAACGGAGAGGAGGCACTGAAATACCTGCGCACTGACGAAAACAACAAACCATGCGTTATACTGCTGGACTTGAATATGCCCAAGATGAACGGCATAGAGTTTCTTAAAATTGCCAAGGCCGACGCCGTATTCAGGCAAATCCCGGTCATTGTGCTGACGACGTCCAAAGACGACCACGACAAGATTGAAAGTTTTCAGTTCTCTGTTGCCGGCTATATTGTAAAACCCACGGACTATAAAAAATTCGTCGATGCAATGAAAACGGTGGACTTGTACTGGTCGCTAAGCGAATTACCCAACAGCGGAGCGTAGGGCGTGGAAAATACAAGATACAAAATCCTCCTGGTGGAAGACGACCGTCTTGACCAGATGGCGTTTAAGCGTATGGTCAAGGAGGAAAATCTCTCCTACGACTATATCATCGCCGGGTCGGTCGCTCAGGCCAGGCAAATCATCGGCGGTGAAAAGTTCGACCTGGTGTTTATCGACTATCTGCTGGGCGACGGAACCGCGTTCGACATACTCGATTCAATCGTTGACACGCCTTCGGTTTTCACTACGGGAACGGGCAGCGAGGAGCTTGCCGTAAAGGCGATGAAATCGGGAGCATCCGACTATCTTATCAAAGACCCGGCGAGAAACTACCTCAAAGTCCTCCCGGAAATTGTCAAGAATGCAATCCGCCATAAAAAAAACCAGGACGAACTTAAAGAATATCATGAAAAACTCGTCGAGCTGGTAAAGGAGCGAACCGAACAATTAGCCGAAGAAAAAGAGCTGTTGGCGGTGACATTGTCGAGTATGGTCGATGCCGTAATCGCGGTGGACGCTGAGAGCCGGATAATGCTTTTCAACAAAGCCGCTGAGCAGCTGACGGGCTGGAGATTTGAGGAGGTGCGGGGCAAATCGGTCGATGAAACAATCAGGATTATCAATGAACAGACCAAGCAGCCCGAAAACAGCCCCATCGACAAGGTAATTGAAAGCCGAAGAATCGAATCCGGCACAGAACACGATGCGCTTGTTAACCGGCTCGGGCGTGAATGTCCCGTCTCTGCCACGGCTGCGCCTATTCGCAGAAACGACGGGACTATGACCGGCATTGTGATGGTGTTGCACGACGTCTCACAACAACGCGAAATTGACCGGATGAAGTCGGATTTCATATCCTCCGTTTCGCACGAGCTTCGCACCCCGCTGACCTCGATAAAGGCATACGCAGAAACGATGCTGAACGACAGGAATATGACCGAGGACACCAAACGGGAGTTTCTTGGTATTATCAACGAGGAATCAGACCGGCTAACCAACCTTATCAACGGGATTCTGGAAATTTCCCGGATTGAGTCGGGAACAATCGAAATCGTCCGCAAACCCGTCAACTTGGTCTCGGTTGTCAGCCGGGCAGTAGCGGACCTCGAACACCTCGCAGGGAAAAAGAACGTCCGGCTTGAAACCAACATAGAAGACCATCTGCCGAAGTTGTTGGGTGACGAAAACAAGATTCACTCAATGATTTCAAACCTGGTCAATAATGCAATCAAGTTCACGCCTGAGAACGGCCTAATCTCGGTGTCGGCAAAAATGAGCAACAATGAGCTGGTCATCAAAATAACCGACAACGGAATGGGAATCCCCAAAGAAGACCTGCCCAAAATCTTCAGTCGGTTCTACCGTGTTCACCGCCCCGGCAAGCAAATCCAGGGAACCGGCCTCGGACTGGCAATCGTAAAGGAAATCGTCATCAGACACGATGGCCGTATCGAGGTCGAAAGCGAAATCGATAAAGGCAGCGCCTTCACCGTCTATCTGCCCATTACACCTCAACACGTCCCCGCTCGAAGCGAAGTTCACCTGCCGTAGCGCAGCGCAGATCCCAGCGAACGCTGGGAACCAGAAATTTAGCCCCCAAATTTATTTGGGGGTTGCCCGCGTGAGGTTCGCTTTTGTCATTCCGAGCGCACCTGTCCTGTGGAGTCGAGGTTTACCCGCCGAAGGCGGGCGTAGCTCCTCGCCTGTCCTCGATTGCTGCTGCTGCTTGGCTCTCTGTCGGGGATCCAGTTTGTCCCTTGTTTTTCTGCCGAGGACCCAGTTTATCCTCGGAAGTAATCTCACTTGGTATTCTGCCGAGGAACCAGAATAATTGGTTATGAACTACAAACTTTTATAAATAGGTCTTCCCATTCTGGGTTCTGCTGCTCAAATGCCCCCTCTGCCTGCCCTCGAATGTCGTAGTCGGGGGCCGTTGGCGGGAACCCGGACTTCTTTCTCTCCTGCTCTCCTGTTCACCTGCTCAACTTTCTCGCGCAGCGCACGCCCGCCCTTCGTAGCGCAGCGAAGAAGGGTCATTGCGAGGCCGTAGGCCGAAGCAATCTCTCTTTTCTATCTGCAAATCCGAAATCCGAAATCGAAAATCGAAAATTGGTAAACCCCCTGCCTGCGTCAATCTTGTCTTTTATTAAAACTCCATCCCGCAGGGATACCGCAATTTTGCATTTTGCACTTGCCCTGTAGAAAACAATGCGAACTGTCATTTCGAGCGAGCCGAAGGCGAGTCGAGAAATCTGATTTTTAACAGATTTCTCCACTCCGTCCCGACAAGTCGGGACTCCGGTCGAAATGACGGCGGGTCTTTTCTACAAAGCATTTTACACTCTCGTCACGGCGTAGCTCTTAGCGTAGTCGGATTGATTTTTGCACTGATTTCCCCGCCCCCCTGCCTGACCTCCGCGAGTCATCCCCGGACGCCAAAAAGCCAACATTCGGCCTTTTCCCGCTATTCCTTTGCTTTTCAAATTTTCTTTCGCCTGCTACTCCCTCGACTTAAACATTTCCGGAGCCAGGCGCTTCAGTCGGTCGGTGACTTCATCTTTACTGTGCCCCATCTGCATAAGCAAGCTGGTATAGTTGTTGATCGCATCTTCCAGATGCGGGTGCGGATGACCGGTTTGGCGTGTGAACTTTATAAAAATCACCAAATGCCGTTTCATCAGCGGCTCGGCCTCAGGATACCGATTCGTCGCCTTATACAACTGCGCCAGGTTGTTTAAATCTATGGCCACGTCCGGATGGTCTTTGCCGAAACTGGCTTCATCAATCGCCAGCGCCCGTTTGTACATCGGCTCGCCCTCGGTTTAGTCGTTCGTCGTTCGCACGAAATCCGAGATACTATCGGCTACTGACGAAAACCTCTCCCCACCCGTTTATCTTTTCTTTCGCATTTTTCGCATGGCCAAACCATATATGAGGCGAGGCAAATTAGGCAGTGCAACCATCAAATCGCTCCAGCGAAAGAGACCCAATCGCACGGCTTTTTTGGCGATATGGAGAATCTGCGGGAAGTCGTAGAACCCCGATCGGATTCGGTTTCGAATGTGTTTGAGTTCCCTGGACCCATAACGGTCCGAATAGACGGGCCCGCCGATACGTTTATAGTGATAGCCCGGGGTTGCCTCAACCACTTCCTTCATGGGCGAGAATTTCTCGATGCGGAGTTTCTGGAAACTGATGGAATCCAGCTTGAGCTCCTTCGCGAACTTAGGGATGTAGAGCATTTCTTCTTCCGTCTCGCCGATGTTGCCGTAGATGAAGTACCCATGCAGAAAGAAGTTGTATCGCGTCAGGACCGCAAACGCGTCCCGGACCTGCTGTTGGGTGATGCCCTTCTGAAGCTGCTTCAGGATCCGGTCGTGTGGGGATTCGATCCCGATAAGGAATATCTTAAATCCTGCTTTCTCTGCCTTGTCGAGGACCCTGGGATGCTTCGCGATGTCAATCCGGGCCTGGACGATAAAGGTCTTCTTGATATTGTTCTCGATTATTAGATCGCAAAGCTGCTCGCTCCTCTTTGTGTTTGTGAAGAAGTTGTCATCGCTGAAGAGCACGATGTCGGCCGTAATCGTCTTTAGTTCTTCAATGACCGACTCGACCGGTCGTTCCGTGTAGCTCCTTTTCTGACCGAGCGGATTGAGACTGAACGTGCAGAATTTGCATTTGAACGGACATCCCCTTGCTGACAGTATCGTGTCAAACGTGTGACTGCTGACGCGGACACCCTGCTGAACTGCGTAATAATCGTGCCTTCTCAGTGACCGGTCGGGAAACGGAATGCTTGTGATGTCAGGCAGCGAGTGGATTTTGTTGTGAACGATATTTCCGTTCTCTCGATAGGACAATCCCAGGATGTCCTTATGTGGGACCCCTTTGACAATCTGTTGGATGATCTCTTCGCCTTCACCTCGTACTATTACGTCGATATTCGGACAATGCTCGAACAGGTACTCGACTTCCAGGGTGGCCTTATACCCTCCGACAATCGTGGTGACTTCAGGCGGTAGCTGAGAGACGAAATCGCATATCTCCTTAAACTTGGTTTCCCATCCGATGCTGATGCAGAGCAGGTCAATCTCGGCCCTGATGAACTCGCTCAATTTCTTCGGGTCCTGGTAGGCCTTCTCACTCTCACCCCGAAGGTCCAGAAGCGTTACCCTGCCGACAAGACCCTTCATGCTTGCGGCGATGTACTCAAGACCCGTCGGAGGGAACATCCCCTTGGCGGCGGTACTATCCCCGAAGTACGGATTCAGAGCGAGAGCATGCTTGTACTTTATCATACGCGCACTATAGACGCCAATCCCGGCTTATGCAAACTCTTAATCGCTGTCTCTGTTCAGTGAGGCAATCTGCGCTCAAAAATAGGAGGCAATACTATCGTCTGCTGGTTTGAATATCACAGCAAATTATACCTATCGGGGTGAACCCGCGTCAATCCTAATTCGTTAAAATCCATCCCTCAGGGATACCGCAATTCTTGCCTGCCCCTCGTAGCGAAGCGAAGACCCCAGAACGTCTTTATCTGGGGTCCAGTTTCTCGTAGCGTAGCGAAGATCCTCGAAGCGCAGCGGAGATCCCCGAGAGTTGCTCCTTTGGTCAAGCAACAGGGGACCCGGCTCCGTTGGCTCTGTGGCGGCAACCATTTTTTGCCGATTTATCGCCCGGGTTACGAAATAGGAACGACGAAATACGAGATACGAACGACGAAATACGACACGCAGCGAAGCGCAGGGCCCGCTTCGGAAATACGAACGACTAACGACGAACGACTTCTTATCCCCGCGACACGGAGCGAAGCGCAGAGCCCGTTTCGGAAATCATTATCACAAAAGATTTGAAACGGGATTTCTTAGCCACAGAGGATTTAGAGAATTGGTTTTTTGTTTCTACGATGTAAACGATCAAAGTGGCTAAAAGCCACATTTGTATTAATAAACGCCGTTTTCAGGCCAAAAACGCAGCTTTCGGCCTTTTTCTTCGTCGACTGGCATTATCAAAGAATAGCCGGGGACAGCTACTTATTCTTTTTCGTTTTTCTCAGAAGCCGTAGGTTTGGATATATCTATATCTTTCACCTGATCACTTGGGATGCTTGAGTCAACTGGATTCTCTTTTTCAGTAGTCGGAAGCAACCCTTGAGATCGAGTTTGTTCATTGAAGTCCCGCCATTGCCGCGCTTGATCTCCTATGAAGTCTTTCCACTGTTGCACATCCCAATTCACGGTCTTCTCAATAATCTCGGGAGGCAATTGTGCTTTGAGTAGCTGAGTCCATTGCTGTGGTGTTCCACCAGATTGTATGAAGTGTGGGTATAGTTCTTTCCGGAAGACCGTACCACGGATAAGCCTCTTCACATTCAGTATTGATGGCCGGAAGGGTTTCTGGGGTTTATGGAAGCTGGCGGCTGCAACCGCACCTCTAAGATCTCGAACCTCACGAACCAATGCACCTAACAGTGAATCTTCTCCCAAGGTTGCCGATGCAACATCAATGCTCGCTGTACGCCCAACAGCATCCATAGGTCGATAGTAGTTCCCTGCGGCAGCTGCCTTAATGAACGCCACTAACTTCGATCTGTTCGTTTCCAAATCCAATAGTTCGCGGCTTTCCATAATAACTCGTTGATTCCCGACATCAAAGGGAAGTCTTTGACCTTTCCACGCCATCATTACAAGAGGGAGTCCGAGAGCATGTCGGATTCCTAACTCATACATGACATTAGGATTGGGGTCGGCATCAGTAGATATTCCTCCAAGATCAACGATGACCATGGGGTCAAAAGCAAGATGTGCTCGGATTTCATCGTTGATGGCACTGGGCTGTTCCTCAGCAGAGGAAAGTTTCGGTTCATACCCAGATGAGATAATGGCGGGCTTGACCACAACGTCGTACCATCCCCTGAACCAACGAATTTCAGATGGGGTTCTTCCATACGGCATGACAACAAAACAGTGGCCTTCATGACCGAAGGGTGCCGCAGGGGTTTGTTTTTGTTGGTTGACTATCTTTTCCTCATTATCCATCGTATTTCCTATGTATGTTTAACAACAATTATACTGTTTGTGAAATAAGTTAACGCAGATTATTTCTGCCTTTATAAGAAGTTCCCATTGCTTCTTCAATACTTGTCCAATCTCTTGCGTTCTCATCTTCTTGCTCAGAATTCACCGCAACCGTGCATCTAGCCGGCGGCGCGGAGAGTGCTGTACGGTTCAGATGCTGGTTGGAGTGTTGGTGCCCAAGGGCGCCGCGACAGCCCCCGTACTTAAATACCGGCCAGCCTTCCACGCATTCACGAGCTTTTCCGCTTCGCAGTAAACAAGCTGGCAGTCCAGTCTGGTTCTGAGGGCGACAACATGGGGTTTGAAGCTCTCGAAGATGTACGGAACGACGAAGGACAGGTCGGTATACATGATGTCTTCGTCTGCATAGCCCTTTTGAATCGCTATCGAGATGTCCTCAAAGTAGTTCAGAATGCCGCGGACGGCATACTCCGTTTCGGGCTTTTGCGTTATCTTTCCGTCGATATCCGATGGTAGGACTTTGGCGTGCTTGATCTCAGAATCTATGAATGCCCTGACTTGGTTCATCTCCGTTGAATGTAGAAATCCGATCATGTCAAATGACCGTTGCTGTTGGGTCAAGATGGTGTTTTGTCTGAGGGATTTGCCAATGTAGTAGGCCATGTACAGTGCCGCGACGCCGCCCAGCACCGTGCTTGCGTACGTCAACTCAGATCTGTAGTTCTTGGCCAGCACGAACGCAACGATGAGGCCGACCCCGAATAGCAGCAACAGAATTGCAACAGTCACCCTTACCCGTAGCGTATACTCACCAATCACTCCTGCTTTGGTCATGTGTTCTCTCTCCTTATGCTTCTGGTTTTCATACACTCCAACAATAATTATACCGTCTGTATAACACGCATTACAACACCGCCATCACCGTATTAGTGCCTTCAGGCACGTAAATATTTTCGTGTCAAAGGTGCGTTAGTCGGAAATGCTCCGCGGGCTATTATCCTCCCAAACCGGCGTTCTTACAACCGAAATTCGGTCATTGGTTGAAACCGCGTTTGAAATCCTTAATAAGCAATCATAAGTCGTAAACAAATGAGTGGCATTCGCGTCAAAAATCATCGTAACCCCATTATTTACCTGTGGTTATAATTCGTGAAAATTCACGGCTAAAAAGCAAATTATATCCCTACCCGCTTTTTATAAAATTTAGATGGATGAACTGTGAGAATTTTTCAAAAAAATCCTTGACACAGAGATCACATCCTGATATGCTTAATTCATCATTGGGGAAAATGAAAACTCACAGTATGTAAATTAATCGTTTAAAGGTGTGCCTTCGGGTGGCGTTGTATGTCACGAGGCCGGAAGCGGTGTATACACACTTAGACTAATGGCCTTACCTGAGGCGGTTTATGAGTTTTCATTGAGGAGAAAAGTTATGCGGTTCGCAAAATCTTTGCTTTTTATTTTTTTGTTGACTGTTGTTCCGTTTTGTCAAAGTTCAAAAGCCGAATTTGTCGGTAACGTTGAGAGGTTTGACGGCACTGTAAAAGATACAATAACCTGGAGTGAGTATTTATTAAATCCAGGCCCATCGCGAATTACACAAAATGATGCTGTTACCTTTGATGGATCTACTGATTATTGCACAAATACTATCACCGTCGGTGTTGGTCAGATAGTACAAGTTGATGTGACCAATGTTACTGATCTGTCAGATTCACTTGGCATATTCGGGTTGAGTTTGTCAGGCCACAACGATGGCGCTAGTTCCGGCAATTACCTGAGAATGGCCTGCGTGTATAATAGCAGTTCAGACAGCTGGTCGCTTATCGCGCAACATGAAATGCCGGTCGGAGGAACTGCCAATTACTTCTTTGGAACTACAGCCACACCTACATTTGGCACAGCTCCATTAGTACTTGAAGTTGAACGCGTTTCAGAAACTATGGCGTATTGCCGAGCGTATCAGGGCGGCTTGCTTGGCCAACGCTCTATTACCTTCACCGGTGTCCCCGAGCAGCTCTATATCCGTTTGGAAAACAGCTCGTTCACAACAACCTTTGACAACGTTACCATTATCCCGGAACCCGCTACGCTGCTTTTATTTGCTGGTGGAAGCGGCCTCATGCGATACTACCGTAAGCGAAGAATATAAAACAAATAATTCAGGAGAAAGTTCAGGACAACTTGCATTCTATGCGAATTGCTTTTTGCTGCATTATCATGAAGCTTATTTTTCGTGTCCAAGGTGCATTAGTCGGGAATGCTCCGCGGGCTATTATGGAAACAATTGTCGCCAAAGGCAAGGGCAATTGCGGCAATAAAATAAACTCTCTCGCCCTCAGGGCCTCCGCAATTCTTGCCTGCACTCGTCAAACTGATTCCCCCAATCCTTCTTCCGCATCGTTTAGATAATATGAAGGTCATCCTTTCAACGGTTATGATTTGAGCTTTGCACAAAAACAAATCTAACCTTATTGAAAGGAATGACCTATGACAACAGTATCAAACAAACAGAGATGGTTCAACACAATCCGCCTTACCCA
>JBDRMP010000106.1:0-34480 GCA_043811995.1 Planctomycetota bacterium | reverse complement strand
TGGCGGAAAAACAAGGTTACGTACCCGATTTTTTGCCTGTTGTCATCCGTCTTTCGCTTCGGCTCGCTACGCTCGCCTTCGCTCCAGCCGGATGACAACCATACCTTCACCCTAACTTACACACAATTACTTACACTAAGTTTATCCCCCTGCCTCTTGCAGTCCGGCATAAAACTGCTAAAATGCTTAACTTATAAACTTAGGTCAATGTTTAGCCCCCGCCTCTGCGGCGGGAAGCGATTGTTTCGCAGAAAGGATTTGTTTAAAGAATGTTAGCAAAAACGAAAAAAACAAAAATCGTTAAGGACTTCGAGACGCATCAGGGCGATACCGGCTCGCCTGAAGTGCAGATTGCCCTGCTGACCGAGAAGGTTAATGAGCTTACAGAGCATCTAAAGCTCCACCGAAAGGACCATTCCTCACGCCGGGGATTACTCAAAATGGTCAGCACAAGGGCCTCCCTGCTCAAATACGTCAATAAAAAAGACCCCAAGCGTTATCGGGAAATCATCTCTCGCCTTGGCTTGCGGAAATAAAAACAGCGTATAGCGTATGGCGCTTAGTTAATTTCTATCCGCCATACGTTAGACGTTATCAATTGTTGTCTATGAGGTAAATGAGGTAAATTATGTCGGAACTTATCAGAGTTGAACGGGAAATAGCAGGTCGCATATTATCCATCGAAACGGGCAAAATCGCCAGACAGGCCGACGCAGCAGTTGTCGTCCGCTACGGCGAAACGGTAGTTCTCGTCTCGGCTGTCTCCGCACCGCCGCGAAACGAGGATATCGATTTTTTCCCCCTAACTGTCGAATACCGGGAAAAGCAAAGCGCCGCCGGAAAATTCCCGGGCGGCTTCATCAAACGCGAAGGCAGACCTTCCACCAAAGAAACTCTCACCGCAAGGATGATAGACAGACCCATTCGGCCACTTTTCCCGGATGGATACTTCGACGAAGTTCAGATTATTGCCAACGTCCTCAGCGCCGACAAGGAAAACGACCCCGATGTCCCTGCTATGATTGGCGCCAGCGCCGCTCTTACCATTAGCAAAATTCCCTTCATGGGCCCCATCGGCACCTGCCGGGTCGGCCGGGTCAATGGCCAGTTCGTCATTAATCCTACCCACGCCCAGCTTGATGAAAGTGATATGAACGTCCTGGTTGACGGTCGAAAAGATTCTATCAATATGATTGAGGTCGCCGCAAAAGAATTACCCGAAGCCGTCGTGGCAGACGCAGTCAAAACCGGCCACGAAATCGTAAAGGTTGTCTGCGAGCTTATTGAAGAGCTTTGCCAAAAAGTCGGCGTCGAAAAAGAAACCCCCTCTATCGTCGAAATCGACGAGCAGCTTCTCTCGAATATCCGTTCACAGATTGCCGACGAACTGTGCAAATCTGAATTGAGTCCGGCTAAAAACGATAGAAGAATCGCCGTAGGCAAACTGCGCGACCGCCTTATAGAGCAATATTGCCAGCCGGAATCAGAGTCCGCCAAACCCGCAGCCGACAAAAGGATGATTAAGCGAATATTCGACAAAATCGAAGGCGAAATCATCCGCAAGCTCGCTCTCGAAGGCAAACGCCTCGACGGCCGAAGCTACGATGATGTCCGTCCCATCACCTGCGAAGTCGCATTCCTGCCACGCGTCCACGGCTCAGCCCTGTTCACACGCGGCGAGACCCAGTCCCTCACCACCGTCACACTCGGCACTATCAGGGACGCCCAGATTATTGACGGTCTCCTCGATGAATATGCCCAGAACTTTACGCTGCATTATAACTTCCCGCCTTTTTCCGTCGGCGAAGTCAAGCCGATAAGAGGAGTCGGCAGACGCGAAATAGGTCACGGCGCGCTGGCGGAACGCGCCCTCGAACAGGTCAGACCCCCGGAAGAAGATTTCGCATATACCATCAGAATCGTTTCCGATATTACCGAGTCCAATGGCTCAAGCTCAATGGCCTCCGTCTGCTGCGGCTCCCTTGCCCTGATGGACGCGGGCGTCCCCATCAAAAAGGCCGTCGCTGGAATCTCAATCGGTATGGTTACCGATGAAAAAGGCCGGCACGTCCTGCTCACGGATATCATCGGCGACGAAGACCACCACGGCGATATGGACTTCAAAGTAGCCGGGACAACCGAAGGCATAACAGCCGTCCAGCTCGATATCAAGGCCGAAGGCCTGCCTTTCGACATTATGGTCGAAGCAATGGAAAAAGCACGGCTCGCCCGTCTCAAAATCCTCGAAACTATGTCAACAGCCATCGATAAACCCAGACCCGAGCTTAGCGTTTACGCCCCGAAACTCATAACCGTTACTATCGACCCCGAATTTATCGGCAAAATCATCGGCCCGGGCGGAAAAAACATCAAGGCCCTCCAGGAACAAACCGAAACCACCATCGAAATCGAAGAAGACGGCACCGTCTTCATAAGCTGCGTCGGCGGCGACGGCCACCTCAGGGCAAAGGAAATCATCGAATCTATGACAACGCCCCCGCAGGTCGGCAAGATTTATCCCAACTCAAAGGTCGTTTCAGTAAAGGATTTCGGCGCCTTTGTCGAGTTCGTAACCGGCGTCGAGGGGCTTTGCCACATAAGCGAATTGAGCGACGGCTACGTGAAGAGCGTAGATACCGTCTGCAAGATAGGCGACGTAATTCCTGTTAAACTTTTATCCATCGACGACCAGGGCCGGTTCAAACTCTCACGAAAAGCCGCCTTAGCCGAACTCGGCCAGTCAGACAAAAAACAGGAACCGCCTAAGAAGAATTAATCCATTTTTATGTTTGACGCTTAAGTAGTTACAGGGCGGGATTTACCCCGCCTTTTCTATATCGCTTGCGTCCATAGGATGTGTTCTGTCCGTCAAATCCGTCTTGAATTACAACAATAATACGGTTAGAATTATCGCCTTATGAAAGATGCCCCGAATAAACCGGTAACACAATCGTCAGATTCCCGCGCTTCCTGTGAAGCCGAGGAATTGGGCCGGTTACTCGGCGTTCTCGCCCACGAAATCAAAAACCCCCTCTCCACCATCAAAGTCAACCTCCGCCTTATAGATGAGGAACTGTCCGCCTCGCCAAAGGCGGGCGAGACCTCGCCTATAGGCGGGCAAACCAGCCACGCCGACGAGCGGCTCGCCAGGGCACGCAGGAAACTGGCCGTCATCGACAAGGAGGCCACCCGCCTCGAGCAAATCTTAGACGGCTTCCTTCGCTACGCCGACCAGACCCAGCCGCGTTTAACTACCCTCGACATAAACTCGCTTATGGGCGATATGGTCGATTTCTTCCTGCCCCAGGCCATCGCTCACTCGATAACACTGCGACAGTCCTTTTGCAAAAAGCCCCTGCTTTGCCCCGTCGATGCCGATATGTTCAAACAGGCCGTTCTCAACCTCTTCATCAACGCCCAGCAGGCGATAGGCGTTGGCGGCGAACTGATGGTGCGGACAATGAGCGAGGGCAATTGCGCCCAAATCCAGATAAGCGATACAGGCAAAGGCATCCCCGCAGACCGCCTCGCCAATATATTCCAACCTTATCAATCCACCCGCCCCGACGGCTCAGGCCTCGGGCTTGCCACCATCAAAAAGATAATCGAAGCTCATAGGGGAACCATTTCCGTCGTCAGCGAGCAGGGCAAGGGAACTGCCTTCACAATCTCTTTGCCTCTCGCCTCGCCGGAGGACAACCGATGAGTAAAGACACTGTTATCCTCGTTGTAGATGATGAACGTGACCACGCCGACGGTATGGCTGAGGCCTTACAGAAATCCTGCGCAAAGGCAATCGCCGTTTATAATGGCGCCGACGCCCTCGAAATCATCCGCACACAGGATATCGACGTCGTCGTCACCGACCTCAAGCTCGGAGGCGATATCGACGGGCTGGTTATATTGCACGAAGCAAAAAAACTCGGTACTAATGAAGTCATACTCATAACCGCCTACGCTACAATCGACACCTGCAAAGAGGCAATCAGACAGGGCGCCTTCGATTATATTGTCAAGCCCATAAATATCGACCAGCTTCGCTCGCTCGTTGAACAGGCCGCCCGCCGAGCTATCCGCACCAGACAGGCCGAGGCGACGCGACACCCCCCTGCCGAACAGGAATTCAGATTTGACGGCGTCCGCGGCAGCAGCCCGCAAATGGCCGGCATCTTCGAGGTCCTTCGCCGCGTCGCCCCTACCAATATCGCAATCCTCATCCAGGGCGAATCCGGAACCGGCAAAGAACTGCTCGCAAGGGCGATTCACGATAATTCAAATCGCTGGAACAAGCCCTTCAGGCCCATCAATTGCGCAGGCTTTACCGAGACGCTCCTCGAAAGCGAACTTTTCGGTCACATCAAAGGCGCATTCACCGGCGCCGCGGCGGACCGCAAAGGACTTTTCGAAATCGCCGACAAGGGCACGCTGTTTCTCGATGAAATAGGCGATATGCCGCTCAATATGCAGGCAAAACTGCTCCGAGTTATCGAAGACGGCGTCGTCACTCCCGTCGGCTCACACAAACCCATTGTCGTTGACGTTCGAATCATAAGCGCTACCAACCACGACCTCACCAAGCTCATCGAGGAGAAAAAATTCCGCGAAGACCTCTATTTCAGGATAAAGGGCGTCAGTATTCCCGTCCCGCCCCTGCGCCAGCGCCCTGAAGATATATCTCAACTGGCTGACTTTTTCCTCAAAGAGGCGACATCTGAAACCGGTTTAAAAGTGACCGGTATTACCGACGCCGCTATGAACATCCTTACAAGTTACGAATGGCCCGGCAATATCCGCCAGCTTCGCAACGCCATCAGGATTATGACCGTTATGTGCGACAGGGACTCACTCGACGTCCGTGATTTACCGCCGGAAATCCATCACGTCAGACAACTCCCCGGCCAGACCCGAACCACCGCCGACCTTAGCGGCCTGCCCCTCAACGAAATCGAAAAGCAGGCCATAATCGACACCTTAGCCAGAACAGGCAACAACCGCCAGTTGGCCTCAAAGCTATTAGGAATCGGCGAACGAACACTCTACCGAAAAATAAAGGAATATAACCTTTAGATGCCTGTAAACGAAAGCGGTATCAAAGGAGTTTTGCGGCTGCGGAATCGACAAGCCAGGTGATTCTGTCTATCGCGGGCCAGAGGGCGTGGATTGGATAGCAGATGTCCTCGGGCGGGCTTGTGAAGACCTTTTTTAGGATTTCGGCTTTTTCCGGGCCGGCGACGAGAACGGTGAGCTGCCGGGCGGCACAGAGGACGGGATGGGTGAGCGTGATTCTGGTTATGGTCTGGTCGGGCATTTTCTGGTCGAGCAGATAGACAACGCAGGCGATGTCTTTGGTGTCGAAGCTGGCGAAAGAATTTGGGAATAGTGACCCCGTGTGGCCATCGGTGCCCATGCCGAGGATGATGAGGTCGAATTTGGGCAGTTGTCCTGATTTTATGTTGAAGGTCGAACGGATTGTTTTTTCGTATTGTTTGGCAGCCGAGCAGGCATCTTCGTTTTCAATAGGGATTGGATGAATGTTTTGCTTAGGGATGGGGATTTTGGTCAGGAAAGTGTCGGCGGCAAGCTTGTAGTTGCTGTGGACGGAGTCATGGGGAACGTATCTTTCATCGACCCAGAAGAGGTGGATTTTATCCCAGGGAAGCGAAAGTGATTTTTGGTCGGCAGCAAGCAGCTCGAAGAAGCTTTTCGGCGTGTGGCCTCCGGAGATGGCCAGATGGAAGACGTTGTTGGTTTTTATAACTTGCTCTGCCGTGGCGACGAAAATATCGAGGCATTCACGGGCAACCGCGTCCGTATCGGCTACAACTCTCAGGTCCGGTTTTTCCTGTTTGGGTGATGACATTGGAAATCACCTTTCGTCTATAAAGCTATAGTATTATACCCTGTGGTTGTCAAGTTGTGCAGTATTCTCACTTTTTTCAAGTATTTGTCGGCAAAGGAGTTAGGACGAATTAAGTTATTTGTTCGATGGACCACATAAAGGCCTTGAGACCTTCTTTGGCAACTTTGGTTTTCAGTTTCCGAATGCGCTCAAAAATCTCATCGGCAAATTTCTCCGGCAGCACCGTAAATAACGCGTTATTCGCTTTAGGCCAGATAGCGGTTATCAGGTGCGGGCCGCTTGTTTTACCTTTGCCTTGGACTTTTGTCCACTTGGTATAACCCGTTACACCCGCCTGTTCGAGAAGTTCGATGACTTCATTGTCTATTGCCTCGTTATAACAGATCATCACAAGTTTCATCGAGACACCTTTCATACAAAGCTTTTTTTTCTGATATGCGTTTCAAATATGCTGTAGAGAGTTGGCACAAGGACCAAGGTTACCAGCGTTGATACCAGAAGTCCTCCCATAATGGTTAAGCCCAGCGGATTCCAGATTTCAGAACTCTGTCCGCTCTGAAAAGCCATTGGAATAAGACCGAAAATAGTGGTAATTGCCGTCATAAGAACAGGTCTTAATCTGTTATGCCCTGCCTTCCTGACGGCTTCATCCAGGGGCAGTCCCCGAGCTCTGAGAATGTTGGTATAATCGACGAGCACAATCGCGTTATTTACTACAATGCCTATCAACAGCAACATTCCGAGAAACACCACAACACTTAAATGATGGCCACCGAGAAAGATGGCTATTATAGCTCCTGTGAAGCCGAACGGAATTGAGAACAAAACCACAAACGGGTCCAACAGCGATTCAAACTGAGATGCCATAACCATATAAACCAGACTCGCTCCTACTATTAAAGCCAATATCAGCCAGAAGAATGACTCCCTTTGCTCTTCCGTCTGGCCGGACATATATATTTCAACACCGGATGGAATTTCCATTTTCGCAATTCCGGCTTCAATATCTGAGGCAATATCACCGAGTGAGCGCTTATATATATTGCTTTCTACTTTAACAATTCTTCCGCGGTCCTTACGTTCAATCTTGACCGGGCCGAGTCCTATTCCTGTCTGTGCAATATTGTCAACGCGTATCAGCTGTCCCCCCGGCAGACGAACCGGAATTTCCTTTACATCAGCGGTGTTTGTACGGTCCGATTCGCGCAGACGCACAAATATGTCGTATTCATCTCCGAGAATCCTGTACTTGCTCGCTTCCCTGCCGTAAAACGATGCCCGTACCGTGTCGCCAACATCCGATACATTCAGCCCCATAGTTGATGCCTTTGCTCTATCCACGTTAACCCGGAGTTCCGGCCTGCCTTTTTCCCTTGAAACACTGACATCAACCGCGCCTGGCGTATTCCTGGCTATTTCCATAATTTCAGCGGCAATTTCGTCCGTAACATCCATATCATCCCCGATAATATCTACCGTAATCGGTTTACCGCCTCCCAATATCAATTTGGACATTATGTCACTTGAACTTATGGAATACTTTTCGATTCGCAGCGGTCCTTTAAGCTCTTCCAGACACTGCCTGACAGCAGCACCGATTTCCTTAACAACACGTTTTCGTTCAACTTTGGGAACCAGTTTAATGGTAAAACTGCCGATATGCGCCCCCTCGTCGCCAAACGGAGACATTCCCTCACTAACACCGCATCGCGTAAATATGCTTTCTCTTTCGGTTTCCGGCACTTCTTCTCTCAGGACTTTTTCTACTGTTTCCAATACACGTGCTGTTTCTTCCACGCGGGTTCCCACCGGCAGATACAGGGTACCGCTAATCATCGCGGTGTCTTCTTCCGGCATAAATTCACTCCCGATAAACGGCAACAGAAATAATGTCGGCAGGAAGAACAGTAACGCAATAACGACAACTCTCATACGATGGTTTAACGCCCAGCCCAGCAAGATGGCATATTTATCTGATATGGCATTAAATATCTCTTCTGTTTTGGTAAAGAATCTGCCTTGCCTGCGTTTTTCCAGAGAAGCCCGCATTAGCGTTGAGGACAACATCGGTGTTAATGTAAGCGCCGAAAATAAAGATGCTATCAGAACAACGCATATTACCACCGCAAACTGGGTAAATATAATCTTGGTAATACCCTTAATGAAAAGCACCGGAAAGAAGATGCACACAGTCGTGGCAGTTGAAGCAATTATCGCCATTGCAACTTCGGATGCACCGCAGATTGCCCCTTCCTTCGGGCGTTCTCCTTCTTCACGGTGACGAGTAATGTTTTCCAGTATCACAATCGAGTTATCGACAATCATCCCTACGCCAATTATCATTGCAAACAAACTCATCATGTTGATAGTATAGTCGAGGAAATATATTAATATTATCGATACTATAAGTGAAAACGGAATTGTCGTGCCTATCACAATTGTTGCCCGCCATTCGCGCAGAAAAACAAGCACAACTAACATTGTGAGCAGCCCGCCCGTCAGTAAAGTTTTCGAAAGATCTCTGATAGTTCTTTCGATATCTTCAGATGAGTCCATTACATTTATAAATTTTATATCTGAAGGCAAACGCTTTTTCAGTTCTTCCATACGTTTGCGGACCGCTTTTGCCACTTCTACCGTATTGACCCCAGATTGTTTTTGAATGAAAAATATGGCACCTTTCTGTCCGTTAATACGAATATATCGCTGGATTTCCTTAAAACCGTCTTCAACCGTACCGACATCAGATATTTTTACGATAGAGCCGTTCCGCGAGGCCAGAACAATCTGCTCCATCGGTTTGACAGTTTCAAATTCTCCCGGCACCCGTACCAGGTAGTCGGTTAACCCCATCTTGACATTCCCGGCAGAGGTGTCTTTGTTCTCGTTTATTACGGCACGAACCACATCCTGCGGCGTAAGGTTAAAACTGGCAAGCCGTTCACGGTCAACATCAATATTAATCTGTCGCTTCAACGGCACATTTACGGAGGCGGATCCGACGCCGGGCAGCCTTTTTAGCGGATCAGTTACTTCATCTTCTAGTATTTTCTCAAGTTTGGGATAGCTCTCTCCGGCGATAACTCCGTAAACTAATATTGGGAAAGTGGATATATTAAATTTTACAACTCTTGGTTCATCTATTTCTTCTGGAAGCAGCATTTTCGCCTGTCCGACCGCATCGCGAACCTCATTGGCTCTCGTGTCCAGGTCTGTTTCCCATTCAAATGTCAGGGTAATTGTGGACCTGTCTTCTTCCGAAGAAGAAGTTATATGTTTCAGCTCAGGCACAGTCGAAAGATAACGCTCAAGCACCTCGGTTACCTTGGTTTCAACTTCTTCCGGGGCCGCTCCGTCATACGGTGTGATAACGGAAATAGACGGAATATCCATCTCCGGCATCTGGTCAACCGGCAATAGATAAAGGCACATCCCTCCGACCATTAAAGCACTGATGAACGTCATAAGAGTTGTAACAGGATTTTTTACCGAAAGTTCAGGAAGATTCATTTCCCCGCCTCCTGGACAACTTCAACTGTTTGACCGTCTTTTAATTGCGTCTGGCCGTGAGTGATAGCCATATCGCTGGCCGACAGTCCTTCCAGAACCTCATAATATTGGCCCTGCGATAATCCAAGTTTAACCCTGCGGCGATGAGCATTGCCGCCATTGACAACATAAACATACGTTTCGTTTCCCTCCTTAATCAGCGCCGAATCAGGGGCAACTACTACATTTTCTCTCTGGCTGGCGACTATCGTCATCCTTGCAAACATTCCCGGCTTTAGTTTTCCGTCTGTGTTAGGCACACGAATTTCCACTTCGCCGGTTCGGGTAACAGAGTCAACCGCAACACCAACCGTGTAAACCGTCCCCTCAAATTCATCTTCCGGATAGGCATCCGTTTTGATTCGCACTAGTGTTTCCCCGGGAACCAACTTCGGCAAGTAGCGCTCGCTTACACCGCCTGTGACTTTCAAGGTTTCTATTTGCACAATTCTTAACAGCGGTGTAGATGGTCCGACCATATTGTGTTCATCGACATATTTCCTGGACACAACTCCTGTGACAGGTGCTTCTATGGTTGCCTTATCCAGGGTAACTTTTATTCTGGCTAACGCAGCTTCCGCCTGTTTGACCTGTGCCGCTGCTAACTCAGCGGCAGTAACGGCCTTGTCTTTTACCTGCTCGGTTGATGAGCCGGACTGATACAAGGCAAGCATCCGGTTTTTCTCCCGCTCGGCATCGGTCAAAGTGACCTTGCTGGCTTCGAGAGCAGCTTCACATTCCGCTAATTGCGCCAAATAGATGTCATGGTCGATAACCGCAATTACCTCACCCTTATTGACAGCAACTCCAACATCCAGCAGCGTATTGTCTGAGAGACGCAGACGTTGCAGTTGTCCTGCAATCTCAGGCACGACTTCAATACTGGTCAGCGGCTTAAAAGTGCCCGTTACAGGGATTGTCTCTTCCAGCTTTGCCGTTCCTAAGGTTACCGCCATAACCTTAACGGGCTTGCTGCCCTGGTCATTGCTTATTTGTGTCTTTTTGGGCCAAACGGCGATAACAACAAAGAGAACAACGATAATTGCTATTGCCGCAATCCATTTCGGATGTTCAAATTTGCGCTTCACTTTGTTTGCTCCTATTTGTATATTGACCGGGGTATTCCGGTGCAGTGGTTATTTGTCTGCTTTTTCAAAACTTGTCAGTGTTCCCATTGCCTTTTGCAGGTCAAGCTTTGCGACCAGATGTGAATAAATGGCCTGGTAGTAATTCGCCCGTGCGGTGGTCAAAGCTGCCTGTGCGTCAATCATTTCAACCTGTGTGTTGATGCCTTCCCTGTATCCGACCTCGGCCAGGCGCAATCCTTCTTCGGCGCGAGAGAGATTGAGCTTTTGCGACTCGACGAATTCAACTGCGTCCTCGATACTGAGTAGGGCCTTTGTAAGCTCAAACATCGCCGTTTCTTCAGTATCTACGAGGTCAATCTGTGATTGTTTGAGACGGGCTTTTTGCTCGATAATACTGCCTTCGCGGGCGAAGCCGTCGAACAGAGGCCAGGCGGCGACAACGCCGGAGCTATACGCCCTGCCCCATTCGATGAGCGTTCTGTTATGCGGGTCCGGGTTCGACCAGGTGTTATTGTAATACCCGCTTATGACGGGAAAATAAGTGCTTCGTGCGATTGCGAGAAGCTCTTTTTGCTGTTTTATGCCAAACTCCCTGCTGAACAGGTCGGGTCGATTTTTGTAAGCATTGGCGACGGCGTCCTGCATCGTGATATCGAAGGGGTTATAGACAAGCTCATCGGAGAGGATAAAGGAGCTGTCCTGAGACACACCCATTATTTTAATCAGATTGGCTTTGGCGATGTTGATGGCGTTCCGGCTGCGGATAAGCTCAGCGGTAAAATTGGAAAGCTCCACTTCCGCTCGCAGGACGTCAAAGTCGGAAGCGACTCCGGACGTTCGTTTTTGCTTTACGTCGTCGAGATGCGCCTGTGCCGATTTGACGGCGTCATTACTAATGGTGTAAAGATGCTGGTCCAGCAGGACGTTGTAGTAACCAAATTGCGCAGCGTAAACGGTTTCCTGCACGGCTGCGCGGACGGTCTGGTCAGCTAACAGTGCCCCCAGACAGGCCGCGTTGATTCTGGCCGGTATAGCGCCGCCTGCGAACAACGGCTGGGTTACATTCAGGCCCACGGAGTAATTATCTAATGAGCCGAGCGAAATTGGACCTATCGACGTGATCATGTCGAGCCGTTCATAATTGCCGGTTAATGCAACCGTGGGTAGGATTGCCGAATACGAGCCGACCTCCGCCCCGCGGGCGGCCTCTTTTTCTTCGAGCGTCCGCAAAAGCGATTTATTGTTTGTCAGCGTCAGTTTGAGACAATCATCGAGACTAAGTTTGCCCGAAATCACCGGCTGGGTCTGTTTTTCCGCCTGCTTGCGGTTCTCCCACTGTTTGTATGCCGATTCCCGCGACAAGCTTGCGTCGCTGTAAAACTGCTCTTTACTGACACAGCCCGATAGTGCAAGTGCCGGCAGAAACAGATAAGTGATTAAATGTATTTTATCTCGTCTCATTTCTCGTTGCCTTTGGCGAATGCCCTGATGCCCGCCGCCGAGAATTTCACAATGTGCTCTATCGTCTCATCTATGTCAAAGGTTGCGATTGCTCCCTGCTCGCCTTCGAACATCGTCTTGATATGCATAACGTGGACTAATTGTCCGACTATCGAGTGGATGCTCTTTTGCACGTCGCGCTTGTCGATATTGGGACATATAGCGATGACGGCTTCTTCGAAAGCGGTCATTACCGGTGCGGCCATCTCTTCGAGAAACATATTTTTCGGCAGCCGCTGCTCGACAAGTTCCCTTGCAAACAGCTTCATAAATCGCCGGCTGCGCTGTGGGTCCTTGAATGGTTCGAGAAACGCCACGGCGTAAGCGCGTATGAGTTTTTCGAGTGTTGGTTTGCTCCGGCCAGACATAGCCGTCTTGATACCAGCAAGACGGGTATCGCGCATCTCTCGAAGTCGTCTGCGGAAAAGCTCTTCGTAAAGCTCCTGCTTGTTGCCGAAAAAGTAATTGACCGATGCGAGATTGCGCTCCGCCTTTGTTGTAATATCGCGAATCGAGGTCGCGTCGAGCCCCTTTTGCGCATACAACTCTTCCGCGGCATCCAGCAGCCGTTTTTGGGACTCCTCGGCCTCTTTTTCAGGGATATTCTTGGTATCCTGTCTTTTCATAAAGTTCTCCTTAAACGCTTGTATAATACAAATGTATGATACAAATGTATAATACAAATGTATAATACAGTTGTATCATACAATAGTATAATACATTTGTTTGATACGTTTGCATAAAAACCATCGTTTAGACATTTGGTAGCAGGGACTCGTCTTATAAATACCTGCTTATCTGCCCAATAATGAATGCTGTGTTGGCAAGTATGATTGTTACTATATAGTTTTTGACCTCCGGCTGCTTGCGAAAAACACGTTTGTTTGTTATATTATTGGTGGTGATAAGCAGGCGAGGAGGAGTTACTTTAGTCGAGCTCCTTGTAGTAATAGCGATAATTACACTCCTAATGGGGATACTGTTGCCTGCAATAAACAGGGCAAGACAGCAGGCACAGGCAACAATATGCAGGAGCAATCTAAAGCAAATCGGTCTTGCTGCATATTTATACACCGATGCATGGAACTGGTATCTTCCCCGTGGCACAGGTTCGACTAACAGGACCTGGTTTCAGCTTTTTCTCCCCTTTCTGTCGCATAGGCAGAAGCAGAACGACTACCGGAGCGTCAAAATATATCGTTGTCCGAGCTATCCGAATAAAGAGCAGACGGTGTGCTTCGTGAATAATGCGTGGGAGTTCAACGGCCCTGGTGATGCGGCAGGCCATCCCATAGATGAGCCGACCTACGTGTTCGGGCTGCGCCGTCTCGACAGGACGATTTACTTGGCGGACAACGAGGACGGCCCTTGGCGCGAGATCATCACACACGAGGGACAAAACCCTGGGTGGGATAGGCTCGATGTGTGGAGCACGGATCATTTACCGAGGGTTACTAGTTCTGACAGGCGGGTTGCGCGCACAAGGCACAGCAAAGGTGCGGCTAAGCCCGGCTGTAACGTCCTGTTCCTCGACTGGCACTCGGATTGGGTAGGCGCTGACGATATGACCGCAGATATGTGGAGATTCTACACTAAATAGGCATTCACAGGCACATTCCACCGATATAATTCCAGGCCGAAACGTTCATTTCGAAATAATCTCGTTCAGAAACGTTACTTCAACGCCTGTTCGAGGTCGGCGATGATGTCTTCGGTATCTTCTATGCCGACGGCCAATCTGAACAGCGTATCGGTAATGCCTAATTTGTATCGCTCTTTCCGGGAATAATCGTAATAGCTGACCAGCGCCGGATGCGTAATCAGGGATTCGACGCCGCCAAGCGATGGCCCGATGTAAATGAGCCGCAGTCGGTCCAATAGTCGTTTTGAGGCGGCGAGATTCCCTTTGATATCGAACGAAACCACGCCGCCGCCGCCCTCCATCTGCTGGATGGCAACTTCATAATGCCGGTGACTCGGCAGGAAGGGATAATAGACACGCCTTATCGCCGGATGCGCTTCGAGCCATTCGGCGATTCGAAGCGCCGATTCATTCTGCTGGCGGACGCGAAGCGGGAACGTCTTAAGACCGCGCAAAAGCAGATAGCAGCAGTGCGGGTCAATCGTGCCCCCCATTGATTTGTGCAGGTCGCGAATCTTTTCGACAAGCTCTTCTCTTCCTAATACCGCACCTGCGAGAATATCGTTATGACCCGCAAGGTACTTTGTGCAGCTTTGAAGGACCAAATCCATACCGAATTCGAGAGGCCTCTGGTTGTAAGGCGTCGCGAAGGTCGAATCGATAAGCGTAAGCACCTTGTGCTTTGCAGCTATCTTCTTGATTTTCACTAAGTCGAAGATGTTCAGATACGGATTGGTGGGCGATTCGGAAAAAATGAAGCGTGTGTTTTTTCTGATTGCCCTTTCGATAATACCATAGTCGCCGAAAGGCACTATTGTGCAGTCGATTGCGAACTGCTTGAGATACGACCTGCAGAACTCGAGCGTCTTTTTGTAGCTGTCGTCGGTAACGACGATGTGGTCGCCGGATTGCACTAACGAAAGAATGGTGGTTGTAATTGCGCTCATCCCGGAGGAAAAGACGACGCAGCCCTCGGCGCCTTCGAGGTCGGCTAATCGCTGCTCGGCGATTTTGGCCGTCGGGTTGCCGTATCGGCCGTATTCGTAGTGCTCTTTGCCCTTCTTGGTATAGTCCTCGATGGCCTTGCTGTTTTTGAAGGTATATGTCGATGTCTGGACAATCGGCGTCATCAGCGAATCGGCGTATTTCTTCCGCGGCTCCCCCGCGTGAATCGCCCTTGTCGCCATCGATGCACGATTGCGAAGAATTCTCTTCTTGTTTTTAGACGCTTTGGCCATAACCCGTTCCTTTCGTGGATTTCGGTAAGCCCACAGGTTTATCCTGGGGGTTTCCGAACGAGAATTGTTTATCCGAAAAACGTCCCGGCTTCAAGCGTTTTTTGGGTTGACCTATGGAGAGTTAGTTACCGTAGATGCCGAAAAGGCAGACGAAGAATATGCAAAGGCCGGCGAAACAGACCAGAGGCAGGATATAGAGCAGCGTATGCGCAGGCACGGCAAGAGCAATCCCGGCCGCTAAGGCGGTGGCGGCAATACCGAGCTTGCTCGATATCGCAGCTATCAGTGATGCGGCAAAGCCAACTTCGAGCGATGCCGCCGTAACGGTGCCGGAGGATACGGCCTTTGCCGAGGTCGTAACAAAGCCGAATAGCGCCAGCGCGATGAGCAAATGACGTTTGCCGAAGCCCTGAACCGCCAAATGTCTTCGCAGCGAGCTCTTCGCACGGAAGAAAAGCACGCGCGAGCTAAGTTCGGAGCACTTCATTACCTCGGCGATTTCATAATACTCCAGATTCTCAAGGCAGCGCAGCACGAGGATATTTCGATACTTCAACTTCAGCCGTTTCATCGCCGTAAATACCGCATCGGATAATTCTTTTCGCAAAAGCTCCGTCAGCCCGTCGTTGAGGTCCACGGAAACCCGGTGATGTATCCGCAGCCGTTCGTCTTCGGATAGCTCAACGGCTCTTTTGCGTTTTGCCTCGCGGTAATGGTGCTGGACCTTGCCTAAGGCGGTCCGAAACATCCAGTGCCAGAACCGGTCAACGTGTTCAAGCTTGTTTATTGACTGAATCATAAATAGTATCGTCTCCTGTAAAAGGTCCTCAGTTAAGTGCTCGTCGAGCGTCAGCCGGTAGATATAGACAAACAGACGTTCTCTCGCCAGTTCGGCCAAACGGTCTAAACTTCCCTCATTGCCCAACTGGGCCTCGTGTATCAGCCCCGGATTGACTTGAAGCATCGTCGCCATTGCTTTTCCTACATATATAGTCCCTCGAAAAGCGTTCCCGTTACACCTTTTTTACAATTTTTTCAAAAAAATCCAAAAAAACGCAGAAAAACTGTAACGCGAGGGGGCTGCCACTAGGGAGCAAAGGTTCGAAGATACTCGATATTCCCCGAAGAATGAACCCTGCCTTGTGGCTTTCTTTCTGATATTTAGGTTTTCTGAAACTTGTCCGATATGTAGAATAAGGGATATGACTTTTGCTCTTGCCCGGCAGGCCGGCGATTTCGTTGACGCGGGTTGACTGATTTTGCGGGAGGTAACAATGGCAGAGAACGTTTTGTATTACGGCGATAATTTAGAAATACTCCGACGCTATATCAAAGATGAGTCGGTTGACCTCGTATATCTTGACCCGCCTTTCAAAAGTGACCAGGATTACAACATCCTCTTCGCCGAGCGTAACGGCAGTCAGGCCGCCGCTCAAATCAAGGCATTCGAAGATACCTGGCACTGGGACAAAATCTCTGCCGCCGCATATCAGGATGTAGTCGAAAGCGGCCACACTCGCGTATCGCAGGCAATGCAGGCGTTTCGCACCTTTCTCGGCGAAAATGATATGATGGCCTATCTTGCAATGATGGCTCCGCGTCTCGTCGAATTACACCGTGTCCTCAAACCCACCGGCTCGATTTATCTCCATTGCGACCCCACCGCAAGCCATTATCTCAAAATTTTGATGGACGCTGTATTTGGGCCGATGAATATGTTGAATGAAATTATATGGAAACGTACCCATTCCCATGGCGGAGCAATAAGATTTGGCCCTGTACATGATGTAATTCTATATTACTCCAAAACAAGTGATTATAAATGGAATCCACAATATGTTCCATATAGTCCAGAATATGTATCAAACTTTTTTAAATTTACCGATCCTGATGGTAGAAGATACCGTTTGACGATTCTTACCGGTTCAGGCATTCGGAACGGATCTTCAGGTCGTCCTTGGCGAGGTATAGACCCGACAAGTATTGGCAGGCATTGGGCAGTACCAGGTTATGTTCGTGAATTACTACCAAATCTAAAAACTGACGAAGTGCAGGAGGCTCTTGAACATTTAGATAAGATTGGTCGAATTGTTTGGCCTAAAAAAGTTGGAGGTACACCGGCGTTTAAACAATATCTTGACGATATGGAAGGGGTAAACATTCAGGATGTTTGGATAGATATTCCCCCAATCTCTTCACAAGCACAAGAACGTCTTGGCTATCCGACACAAAAGCCAGAAGTATTACTTGAACGAATTGTGCTTGCCAGCAGTAATGAGGGTAATGTTGTGCTCGATCCATTCTGTGGGTGCGGTACGACAATTGTCGCAGCTCAAAAACTCAATCGGAGGTGGATAGGGATAGATATTACGCACTTAGCGGTTGCGTTGATGAAACATCGTCTGCACGATATGTTCGGTAGCCAAGTTCAATATAATGTTGTAGGCGAGCCGGTCTCTTTGCCTGATGCAAAGGACCTTGCCGAAAATGACCCTTACCAGTTTCAATGGTGGGCGCTGGGCTTAGTCGGCGCAAGGCCAATTGAGGAAAAGAAGGGCGCAGACAGAGGCATTGATGGCCGTCTTTTCTTCCACGATGAAGCAGATTCTAAAAAAGGCGCGACAAAGCAGATTATATTGTCCGTCAAGTCCGGCAAGGTCTCGGTTAAGGACGTGCGCGACCTGCGAGGCGTCGTTGACCGCGAAAATGCACAAATAGGCGTCCTGATTTGTATGGAGAAACCCACGCGGGATATGCGCAGAGAATCCGCAAGCGCAGAGTTTTACAAGTCACACTGGGGCACTCACCCAAAATTGCAAATCCTCACAATCGAAGAACTTCTTACAGGTCATAAAATAGATTATCCTGATATTGCCGGCGTTAATGTAACATTCAGGCGGGCGCAGAAAGCCAAAGCTAAACAGGAACCCCATCCCGAACTTGATTATCCTGAGCAATAAGGTGAAGTTGGGTTTTTTGTCCGACAATTAACGAGCTCGTCCTGCCTGCCCCGGCTGACTAATTCCGTGGTTTTGTGATTTTTGTGCCTTTTTGCGGCAAAATCAGTGTTAATCCGTGTTAATCTGTGGTTAACCCTTTTGTGCCTTCTTGTGGCAATAAATCCGCGTCTAAAAAAAATTCTGAAAAACCGGAAAAAATCCGCAAAAAAACTGTAACGCGAGAGGGCTTTTCTGGACTTAATAATACAGGGCACCTCTAAAAACTATAATTTCATGAAGGAAAATCTTATTTTTAAGCCAAAAACAAGGCTCGTTTGCCTTGCCAATGTAGTTTTTCGAGGTGGCCTACAGAAACCGGCCGAAAAACTTGCCCGTCATCTTTTTGGCGGGTGACCACACCCCGGCCGTTTTCAAGACCGCTAATATGCTGGAAATTACCCGCTGCGACTCGGCGGTGTCGCCGAGGTCGTTCGAAGGGTCGGGCTGCTCAACCTTCAGGGTAGGACAGGCAGAGCCGACCCTTCCTTTTTTACTGGTTGCGATGCCGTAAGCCCCCAGGTTTATCCTGGGGGTTAACCCCCAACATAAAGTTGGGGGCATACGCGCAACCGTAACCCGAAAATCTAAAATTAAGTTCGGTGTTGCTTTGCCAGCCGGAGGGGCTATAATCTCACCAATCTATCGGTATGAATAAAGCTCGATTTTAATGACCTGAAAGGAAAGGAGTTTTTATGCAATTGGGCATAGCGGACATAGCGGTCTTTGTAGCGTTCGTCGCGGCGGTGCTGATTGTGGGCATAAGTAAAAGCCGGCATGAAAAGACCGGCGAGAGCTACTTTCTGGCCGGCCGCGGACTTATGTGGTGGCTCATTGGTTTTTCGCTTATAGCCGCCAACATCTCGACCGAGCAGTTCGTCGGTATGAGCGGCAACGCCGCAAGCCACGTCGGCCTCGCCATCGCCAGCTACGAGTGGATGGCCGCGATAACGCTGGTCGTGGTAGCATTCACTTTTCTGCCATACTTCCTGCGGGCGGGAATTTATACGATACCGGAGTTTTTGGAGTATCGCTACAACAGTGCCGCACGGACAATGATGGCGGTTGCGACCATATTCATATATATGCTGCTGGTCGGCGCGGTTACATATTCCGGAGCGCTGACGATTCGTACGCTGGCCGACAAGATGGGCTATAACGTGCCACTGCTCACCAGCTCGGTGGTAATCGGCTTTATCGCGATGGCATATGTCGTCTCAGGCGGGCTCAAGGCCTGTGCCTGGGCCGATTTAATTCAGGGAAGCGCCCTGATTATTGGAGGCGGCATCATAATGTATTTCGCGTTCGACCGGCTCGGCGCGGTAACTGAAGCCGCGAAGATTGTCGATATCGGGACAGGCGCAGTCACCCTCGAAACGCTCAAAGAAAACACCGGCGCTATCGAACGCTTCTGGGATTTGAACCGCGTGCGAATGAATATGTTTTTGCCGAAAGATGATAAGGTGCTGCCCTGGACAGCGCTTTTGCTTGGCTTGTGGATACCCAATTTTTACTACTGGGGCCTTAATCAGTATATAACGCAAAGAGTTCTCGGCTCCGCTTCGCTTCGTCAGGGCCAAAAAGGAATCGTCTTCGCCGCATTCTTGAAGCTGCTGATTCCGTTTGCGATTGTGGTACCGGGCATTATCGCCTTTAACCTGTTCGCAAAAGATATGCAGATTGAGGCAGTCAGGGACAACGCCCCGGTTATGGCCAAATACGTAAAGGCCAACCCGAATACGCAATTCGTCGAGATAGTCGATTCACCCTCCGACGAACAGATTGCGAGCTGGCAGCCGGGCCGATTTATGCTCGCCCTGTATGAAAACGAAACTGCCCTGAATGAATCCAAAACGATGAATCCCTTTGTCCTTCCGCTGGAGCGGGCAAAATTCGATGAAATTTCCGTCTCCGAACATACCGTCTTTGTTTCGGAGGACAAGGCCTGGAAACACGTATGCGGCCCGCTGGCCGAAGAGGTAATGGCATACAATGAAATCGTAAAAGCAAAAGCCCAGGCCGCCGGCCAAATTCCATCCACAGAAAAATTCATCGCCTATAAATATGATACCGCAATGGCTCAACTTCTCGGCAATGTCCTCCCACAGAAAATCGGGCTTGTTGGCTTTGTGCTGGCGGCGCTTCTGGGTGCGGTGGTCAGCTCTCTGGCCGCGATGCTAAATGCCGCCTCGACAATTTTCACTATGGATATCTACAAAAAGTACATATCGCCTCAGGCCTCACAAAAGGCAACGGTATTTCTGGGTCGTGCCTGTGTGGTGGTCTTCACATTCATCGCGGTCGCCCTTGCTCCGCAGCTGGGCAATCCCAAAATCAGCAACAGCATCTTCACGGTTATCCAGGAAAGCCAGGGCTTTATTTCGCCCGGCATCCTCAGCATATTCGCCTTCGGCCTGATTGTGCGAAAGGCACCCGCGATGTGCGGAGTCCTGGGCCTGCTGACCAATATCATCTCATACGGCGCGATGAAAGTTGCCATACCTCAAATCCAGTTCCTGAATCGTATGGCCATCTGTTTTGGCCTGTGTATCATCGTTATGGCGATTGCCACGATGTTCAAGCCCCTGGCTGAGCCGATTCGATTCGAGCAGAAGACCTCGCTCGATTTGCAATCGTCCAAAGGTGCGATGGTTGTGGGCATACTCGTCGTTTTAATAACGCTCGTATTCTACGTGATATTCAGTCCGCTTGTGTTCGCGAAATAGCGAATTGAAGATTATTCGCATCGGCCGGTTTGTAGTTGCACAACCGGCCGATTTTTTATACCCTGTGGGCTAATAGGGAAGTGAATTGACCATTATGGAAGGAAATCACGCACAACAAAAAGGGCCGTTCGAGGCGACTGTATTATTCAACAAGCCCCTGCGCAAAAGCTTCCATCGGCTGGGCCTGCAGTTTACAGGCGCCGGCGCCGAGGCGTTCGCCAAAACAAGGCCGGGCCAGTTCGCACAGTTCGATATCTCGACGGTCGCGCTGCCGTCGCAGGATGCGATTCCGGAGGAGCTTAAAGACGCCGCGTCTAAACAGATACTCCTGCGCAGGCCTTTCAGCTTCGCACGAGTAGTAAACGAAAAGGCCGGCACTGTCGTTGAGGTCGTTTACTGCGTGCTCGGCCCCGCGACGCTGCGTTTGACGACGCTCGCCAAAGGCCAGTCGCTTAATCTCATCGGCCCTCTCGGTAACGGCTTTTCGATTCCGCAGGGCAAAAAGAAAGCGATATTAGTCGCAGGGGGAATGGGTAGCCCCCCCCTCGAGCATTTGGCGCAAACACTTACTGCCGAATCACCAAAACTCGACGTAATCGCGTTCGCCGGGGCAAAGACAAAAGAGGATATGCCTTTCGAAAAGCCGCTGGATAAAATCTCGCAGGAGCTTGGCTTCTGGCTCGGCGAGTTCGCCCGCTACAGTATCGGCTCATTCATCGCTACCGACGACGGCTCCGCGGGCTTCAAAGGGACGGTTACCAATTGCCTTCTCGAATGGTTCAAACAGAATAATATCGACCCCGCCGAGATAATTCTTTACGCCTGCGGGCCCAAGGCGATGCTCGCCAGCATCGCGAAACTCGCCGCCGAGAAAAAAATCGACTGCCAAGTCAGTATGGAGGAGATGATGGCCTGCGGCATAGGGCTTTGCCAGAGCTGCGCCGTCAAATGCGTAGCCTCCGCAGGAAGCGGAATCCCCGCAGGGGGCAAAACCGCCGCAGGCGAGGAGGTTTACAAACTCTGCTGCAAAGACGGCCCCGTCTTCGATTCAAAAGACATCGTCTTTTAACCGCCGCGAATCTCAGCCGCTATGGGCCGGGTGTCAGCCACTGATTAGCTAAGACAGCAAAATCTACCAAGTCAACAATACCGTCTCTGTTGAGGTCGGCACTAGCTTTTCTCACCCGGCAGCGGATATCGATTGTCCCATCGGCGCATTTCGCCGACATAACTGTGTCGCAGACCATACCGGGCGGGCAATTCCCCTCACACTTAGGCAAGGGCTTACCCGTTTCCATGCGTGTTGATTCGGTGGTCGTGCCGGCCATGCCATCGAGAGGACTGCCGGGACAGCCTTCAAAGTCAACCTGATAGGTGATGTCGAAGAAGCTGTCGACGGCGAAGTCACCTGTTGGCAGACGAGTCAATATGGTCTGTCCATCATTATCGGGGCCATATCCGAAGTATGTGCCGCCCCTGATACGGAAGGTACAGAAATCCGGGTCGCCGAAGAGCTCGCCGGAGAGACGGTAAATTCTGTTAGCGAATGTCTGGACGGGGTCTCCTGGATTTCTCGGGCCGGTATGCATCTCGCCAAAAACAGACACAAACAACGTGCGATTGTAACCTGCTAAATCCCCGGTTCCGGTGACGTGCAATTCGAGTGTTGCCTCGAAGCAGTGTCCATCACCGCCAAGCGTGCCGCCGGCTGTCTCGCACTCTGCCGGAGAAAGAGACAATGAGCATAACGAACATGATGCCGGGCCGTCGCAGCAGATAAAATCCTTGAGGATTCCGTCCATCTCAATGGTAGTCCCGACAGGCAGACCGTCGATAATCTTGAAAGGTTCGTCGGTGGTAATATACTCGCAGCCGGTTGGCGGCAATGTGATAGTGCCTGTGCCATTGTCATGCAAGATGCAGCCATCGGCCGGAGCGATACCGGGCAAATCTATATGGCAATCATTGGGCTCGCCACAGGCGCATTCAAGCACATTGACATCCCCGGTGACGGGGTCATAGTTGATGTATACGGGCTGGCACGTCTGACCAATACCCAGACACGCCGTCGGGTCACAAGCGCTGCCATCCGGTTTCGGCTGACACTGAGCGAAGCCCGTTTCCATGCGCGTTGTTTCGGTGGTCGTGCCGAGAAAGTCATCGAGAGGACTGCCGGGACATCCTTCAAATTCAATCTGATAGGTGAGGTCAAAGAAGCTGTCGACGGCGAAGGCACCTGTGGGCAGCTCCGTCAGCACGGTCTGTCCGTCGTTATCGGGGCCATAGTCGAAGGATGAACCGCCCCTTATACGGAAGACACAGAAATCCGGGTCGCCGAAGAGCTCGCCGGAGAGATGGTAGATTCTATTGGCGAATGTCTGGACGGGGTCTCCGGGATTTCTTGGGCCGGTATGCATCTCGCCAAAAACAGACACAAACAACGTGCGACTGTAACCTTCCAGGTCACCGGTTCCGGTGACGTGCAATTCGAGTGTCGCCTCGAAACAGTGTCCGTCACCACTCAGCGTGCCGCCGGCTGTTTCACATTCGGCAGCGGAAAGAGTCAGCGAGCAGGTTGAACAGGAAGACGGGCCGTCGCAGCAGACAAAATCCTTTAGGATTCCGACCATCTCGATGGTAGTCCCGGCCGGCAGACCGTCGATAATCTTAAACGGTTCATTGGGGGTAATATACTCGCAGCCTATCGGCGGCAACGTGGCTGTGCCTGTGCCATTGTCAGGTTGAACACATGATTCAGCGGCAAAGGCGGCGGCTGATGCAAGCATAAACACTACCACTACTAACATTGGAACGATTGATTTGAATTTGGTCGACGTGCACATAATTTCCTCCTTATCAATGCTTCCCACACCACGACTAGCCACGGGAAGCGGGTTTCATTATGTATCGTATTATATCATTAATCCATCGTAATACAAGAGGGAAAAAAATGAATTATCATCTGCGGTTCCATACCCGCCGGCTCGAAACGCATCTGCCTAATCCTAGTTTAATCCTCCGCTATCCGCTAATCTTTAATTACCACGTTTCCGCTACCGGAGGTGATTCTGCCGATTTTAAAGACCTTTTCGCCCTAAGCGTCTAAATCCGTGTTAATCCCTTATATTAAATGGCTTCGACAGACAGTGCCCGTATATTGTTTCGGTCATACGCCTGATAAGGCGGGGGCGGTTTTACTGCCACGTGGACGAGACAATTGGCTTGGCGCATCCCTTTAGGGAGAGCATAAGCAGTGTCGAGTACACATTACTGGCCGAAATCCTTCGTGCCTTCGTGGCGAGAAATCCGTGTAATCTGTGTACCAGCGTTTTGCCACGTCGATATCGGTAACGGGGATGCCGAGATGCTGGACGCCTCTGAGATTATTGCTGAGCAGGAATTCTTCTTGAGCGTTTGAGCTGGTTATAAACAGGACCACCAATGCGGCTTTTATAATGACGTATCGTTTAATTAGTAATATTCCTTTCACTTTCATCTTAAAGCTCCTTTGTAAAAAAATCTTTTATGGTTTCGAATTCATGCTGCCGACGGCGGTATCACAATCAGATTCATCTCCAGGCCGACTTAAGTTCAAATATTTCAACTTTATTGACCTTCGTATCACCTGTACGAATGATACTAATAGACTTTTTGTTTTTAACGAGAAGTCGGCCTATAGGCATATATACGAGTCCGTCATTAGCAAAAATTTCAAGCGATGTACGATCAATAAGAATTTCAAGTTGAATTTTCCCATTTACCGGATTTAATTTAGCATGCAGATTTAAACAGCCAAGTTCTTGCGTCTTCGAGTTGTATACCAAATTAACACCATTAAGGCTAAACCCGCATGTACCGTCATTTATAAGAAATTCGCCACGAATGTGCATCAACTCTGAATTTATTTCCTCTATCTGTTTAGAGTCTTTGACTAAACTGGTTTCATCAAAGACATATGCTTTATCATGTAATCTTTTTATTTCCTTCACTGGTTCGGTAAATATCCTTATTCCTTCTTGTGTAGTTCGCAATGTGAGTTCAACTGGAAATGTCAACATTTGATTAAAAGGCATGCCTGGCATCTCCTGCTGCATCCACGCACAATGAATACGTCGTCCATCGCTGGCTGGAATATCACTCCAAGTCTGACCAGCGTAAACATTAGAACCTATCGCGTAACATGGAATAATCTCACTTGTTTTCATAAAGGCATTGCCATCAAAATCACCGAGCACGTACTTGCCGCTTGCAGTCCAGAAGACCCACTTCATTTTTGTACTATCGCCATCGACTGCGAGAGGAAAAAAGTCGGGGCATTCAGAACATCCAGGCATATTTATATCACAGATTCTTTTCCATTTCTTGAGATCTGGCGATGTAAGCAGGCAATACGTCGTGCCATCCAGAAACAAGGCCATAACCCATTCATTTTTTTGGTCATTCCAGATCACCTTAGGATCGCGGTTTCCACCTACTATATGCCCAAGTACCGGATTATTTTCATATTTCGACCATGTCCTGCCATTATCATTACTGTAGGCTATCGATTGGGTAAATGGTTTCCCCTCTGACCATACATTTGTTCCCCCAGCCGAGGTATATGCGCAAACGAGAGCTTTCTCACTGCCAGTTTGAAAACCGCTTGTGTTTTTCCAGTCAACAACTGCAGAACCTGAAAAAATCGTCCCCAATTCGTCTGGATGGAGAGCATCTGACAATTCTGTCCAGTGAACCAAGTCCTTGCTTACAGCGTGACCCCATGTCATATTGCCCCATTTCGATCCATAGGGATTGTGCTGATAGAAAAGGTGATATTCTCCGTTATAGTATACCAGGCCATTGGTGTCATTATTCCAACCACGACGAGAGGTGAAGTGAAACTGCGGACGAAGCTTTTCGTGATACATTGTCTCGCTGCCCTTTATTTGGTCGTCCAAAGTTAGCGAGGAAAGGACGTTGGGATCCACATTATTGGCATCAAGCAACTGGACTGTAAGGATTTTATTCTTAAATTCAGCAACATCCAAGAAAATCCAGAAATCCGGTTTTTCAGACATCGCAGGCAATTCAATTTCAAATTGCCTTACCTTCTTTCCATCAAGACAAATATCAACACATCGTTTTGAAGCTCCATTTTTCACAGGCATATTCAAGTACCGTTTATTGATTCGCAGTTCACGGTGAATATCATCTTTCTTGATAGAATCTTTCTGAGCCGCAGATTGCAGACCGGAATCTCCAAAACATTTGATCATAGTGGCCATATAGACCAACCTTTCATAACCCAGAACAGATTCAATGTTTATGCGATAAAACCCGGAATTACACCAACAATTTTCATTACGAACAACAAACTAAGAACGGAGATTAATCTTTGATTATGACGTTTCCGCTGCCCGACGTGATTCTGCCGATTTTGAAGACCTTCTCGCCGTAGTGGGTGAGTTTGGCTCTTATAGAATCGGCGAAGTCCTCGGCGACAACCAGGATAAGCCCGATACCCATATTGAAAACCCGGAACATTTCTTCTTCCTCGACCGGGCCTTTGTCGGCAAGGAATTTGAAAATAGGAAGAGTAGGCCAGGCGGATTTTTTCAAAACCGCATCGCAGTTTTTGGGAAGGACGCGCGGGATATTGCCGGGCAGGCCCGCGCCTGTGATATGTGCCATCCCGTGAATGACCTTTTTGACTTTGTATTGCGAAAGCAGCTTGATAATAGATCTAACGTAAATCTTCGTCGGCTCGAGCAAAACGTCGCCCAGTAATCGGCCGTCGAGCTCGGGGATATTGTCCGTGGCTTCGAATTTATTGACCTTGAAGCAGATATTACGGGCAAGGGCGTAGCCGTTACTGTGCAGGCCCGACGAGGCCAGGCCTAAGATTACGTCGCCCTTGCGGACGAATTTGGCGCCAGAGATGATTTTTCTTCGTTCGACGATTCCTACTGCGAAACCCGCAATATCGAAATCGTCCTGTTTATACGTATCGGGCATCTCGGCCGTCTCGCCGCCGATTAGTGCGCAGTCCGCTATTCGACAGCCCTTGGCGACGCCCTTGACCATTTCCGCCACGACGTGCGGGTCGAGCTTATTGACCGCTATATAATCGAGGAAGAACAAGGGTTCGGCGCCTAATACGAGCATATCGTTGACGTTCATCGCGACGAGGTCGATACCGACGGTATCGAATCGGTTCATCGCCGTTGCCAATAGCACCTTGCTGCCGACACCGTCTGTGCAGGCGACCAGGACCGGGCTTTTGTAGTTTTTCTTGAACAGGCGTTCGTCGTAATCTAAGCGAAACAGCCCCGCGAACCCGCCTTTTAACGCCATTACCCGCGGGTTGAAGGTGCTTTTGACGTGCGGATAGATGAGCTCTTCCATCTGGTCGCTCGCGTCGATATTCACGCCGGAATTAGCATAAGTTATAGTTCGTCGTTCGTTGCCCATAATCGGCCGGGAAATTAAAAATCAAAATGTAAAATGCAAAATGACATATAAAAATGCAAAACCGTAGTATTCATTAAAGTTATTTTTTACTTTTACTTTGTAATTTTGATTTTTGCATTTTAATTTTTACTCTGCCTCTTCAAACATCCTCAACTGGTAATGTTCGAGTGCGAACTTCGTCACCGCCACGTCGACCGGTATCCGGTATTTACCCTCCCAGCAGGCCGTGCAATAGTGGTCGGGGGGGAGGGCGGCGCAGGAGAGCAGGCCTTCGATTGACATATAGCCGAGCGTTTCGACGCCGAGGAAGTCGCGGATTTGTTCGATGGTTTTGTTATTGGCGATAAGCTCCTCTTTGGTGGGGAAGTCGATGCCGTAAAAGCAGGGGAATCGGATTGGGGGGCAACTGGCGCGCATATGTATTTCCTTTGCGCCGGCGTCTCGGAAGGCCTTGATTTTGCCTTTCGTGGTGGTGCCGCGGACGATGGAGTCATCGACGACGACGATACGCTTGCCCTTTATAACCTCCTTGATGGGGGCAAGCTTGATTTTGACATCAAGCTCGCGAAGCTTCTGGTCGGGGGAGATGAACGTCCGGCCTACGTAGTGGGAACGAACCATACCCATATCGAAGGGAATGCCGGACTGCTCGGAGAAGCCGATGGCGGCGGAGGTGCCGGAGTCGGGGATGGGCACAACGACGTCGGCTTCGACGGGATGCTCGACGGCGAGTCGTCGGCCGAGTTTTTTTCTGAATTCGTGAACGTTTTCGCCGAATATGGTGCTATTTTGCTTGGCGAAATAGACGTGCTCGAAGAGGCAGTGTGCGGGCTTGACTGTGCCGGGAGTTACGAAGAAGCGGCTGGTCAGGCCCCGCTTATCGAGCGTGACGATTTCGCCTGGTTCGATTTCGCGGATGAATCTGGCGTCGATTGCGTCGAGGGCGCAGGTTTCGCTTGCGACGACGTATGCGCCGGGGTTGGTTTTGCCTATGCAGAGAGGGCGAATGCCGTAGGGGTCGCGAGCGGCCTCGATGTGGTCCTGGAAGAGGAAAAGCAGGGAATAGGCGCCCTGTAAATGGTTGAGGACGTGGCCGAGGGGGTCGGGCTTTGAGACGTGGGTGGGCTTGGCGAGGAGGTGGGCGATGATTTCGGTGTCGGTGGTGGATTTGAATATGCTGCCGTAGGCCTCGTATTCGTCGCGGAGAAGCCCCGCGTTAATGAGGTTACCGTTGTGGGCGATGGCGACCTGGCCTCGCGAGTATTCGACAAAGAAGGGCTGGCTGTTAATCGCCTTTGATGAGCCGGTGGTAGAGTAGCGGACGTGGCCTATGGCGATGGGGTTGGCGAGCTTGTCGAGGACGCCAGTGCCGGAGCGGAAGACCCTCTGGACGGTTCCCATAGCGGTATAGACCTGGACCATTTCGCCATTGGTGGAGGCGATTCCTGCGGATTCCTGGCCACGGTGCTGCAAGCTGCACAGGCCGAGGTATGTTTTCTGGACGGCATCTGGGTCGCCGCAGATTCCGAACAGGCCGCAGTTTTCCTTTTTATCCATATCAGCCACAGAGGAAATAGGTATTTTAGCCACAGAGGACACAGAGAGCACAGAGAATTCAAAATCCTGTGGCCGTAATGAAAAACTGAAACAACAAGGGAGTAGTTTACCTAAAGCCGACCCGGAAGTCAATGACAGACCCAAGACCCCAGACGCCCCGGCCTACGACTTGCCGGGGCAGGCAAGACCTTACCCCCCGCCGTTTTGCACTCGGTCCGAAGCGGACCTCGCTTTGCTCGCAAAACGAGACGCGGGGGGTTCTACTCTTCGCTAAGACGCTTCGCTCCGAATATTTACGCCGGCGCGGAGGGATTTGGTTGGAACCCTTCGACAAGCTCCCCCGATTACAACATTTGGGGACCGGCTTCAGAGAACGCAGAGATTTTCTTGCAGTCGGCTTTCATTTTTTGTAAGATTAACCTTAAATATGATTTCATGATTGCAAGGAAGCAAATGCAAACTCTCAAAAACAGTATCGTTATAAAACAAAAACCAACTGTTAATCACAAGAGCAATCGAGAAATCGTCAATCTGCTCAACGATCTGACTTCTAAGGAATGGGTTGCGGAAACGGTATCAGTTTGGGTGCAAAAAGGATTAGGTAAAAACCACAAAGATGCACAGATTGAGCGAGAACACCCAGCACCGTTTTCTTATCAGGATGTTTCCAGGCTTATCAGATTCTTTACTAAGCGTTACCAAACCGTTCTAGATCCCTTCGTAGGAGTTGGTTCAACTTTGAAAGCCGCTGCAATAGAAGGTCGCCGCGGAATCGGAATTGAACTAAATCCAAAGTATGTCGAACTCGCAAAAAAACGTCTTAGGACGGAGTTGACTTCGGATATGTACGCCTGTCGAGAACAGGAGATTTTGCTAGGCGATGCAGCAGACGTCATTCCAACTCTGCCAAAGAAAAGTATTAACCTAGTCATAACAAGTCCTCCTTATTGGAACATTCTTCATAAAGAAGACCACAAAGTCAAACAAGAACGACGACAAAACGGCCTCGATACCAAATACAGCAACCATCCTAAAGACTTGGGAAACATCACTAGTTATCCAATGTTCTTAAATAGCTTAGTTGACATACTTACCAAGTGTCGACCGGTTTTAGTAGATGATGGTTACATGTGTATTATAGTTGGAGATTTTCGAAACAAATCTCGATACTATATGTTTCATGCAGACTTGGCATCCGCAATGGAAAAAAATGGTTTTTCTCTCAAAGGACTCACTATCCTTCATCAGAAACACAAGCGGGTGTTTCCGTATGGATACCCGTATGCATATGTTCCTAACCTTCACCATCAATACATTTTAATTTTAAAGAAAGATGTTTGAGACGGATTACATATATGATGGCGACACGGTAGAGTTCATGCGAACTTTGCCCGATGAATGTTCACACCTAATTATTGCTGATCCACCATACAATATCGATAAGGATTTTGGGCCAGGGACTTTTTTTACTGATCATGAAACTTGGATTATGTGGTCTAGACAGTGGCTTGTCGAGGCAAAGCGATTGTTACACAAGGATGGAAACCTTTTTGTATATGCATTACATCACAATGCGTGCTATCTGCAGTGTTTACTCTATGAATTGGGCCTTGTATATCGTAGACAAATTATCTGGTTCTACGAAAACGGTTGGTCTAAGTACAAAAACTCTCCTGCTTGCCATTATGAACCACTTATTTGGTTCTCAAAGTCACCTAATTCAATTTATCACACTATTCGAGAACCTTATAAAAGTAAGGAGCGGCTGAAACACAAAATAACGAAAAATGGGAAAATCTGGACACCAAATCCAGAAGGACGTCAGGGTGGCGATGTATGGCATATTCCAACATTGGCCGGGCGTCGATTCGCTAATGAGCGAGTAGAACACCCCACACAAAAGCCACTTGCAATCAGCCAAAGGATTGTGAGGCATTTTTCCAATGTTGGTGATTTGGTATTTGTTCCCTTCGTTGGTTCAGGAAGCGAATGTGTTGCAGCCGTTCAATTGGGTCGTACATATCTTGGTGCTGAAATAAATCGAGAATATGCTGAGATAGCACGCCAACGAATTTGCGATGTCGCCTCTTTAAAAACCGAGGTGGCCCTTTAACTCTTCCTCGGCTTCGGGCGTACCTTTGAAGCCTTCTTTCGCATTCCATATCACAGATATGTCACTTGCCTTTAACCATTCAATGTGGGCATCTGATATTTTTTCTTCAAAGCAGGCAATTTTTTTCACAGCTCGTCCTTTAACTAAAGGGCGGGTTACAAATGATTCATAATAAAGGAGTTGGGCCAATGCTTCGCGAACGCGAATAATCTCATCTTTAACAGTTCCGTCAAGAGTCTTCACTTCGAAAAGAAAGCCTTCTTCAGGAAAGCATGCAAGACAGTCAAAAGGATTTTCGTAAAGGTCTGTATTCTCGACTTCTAGCTCCTTTGCCAGTTTCTGAACTAACAAATTGTGCCGTCTTAAACGCCCTTTTAATTTAGCTTTCTGTTCTTTAATCGCATCAGGATCTACGGCGATTTCACTCTCCGCCTCGTCCCATTCCTCTTCCGTCCCTGATTTTGCAATGGAAGCAGCAGTAACAGCAATCGCACTTCTTGGCTTACGGGGGCCTTTTGTGGATATGTCTGATTTCAGAACCTCAGTTGATTCCTTCAAAACTCCTGGAGCATCACTGAGGAAAAACTGATGTTCAACCTTCTGAACATCACCCAATTGCTCTGCGAACCTAGGTAATATTTTTTTTGCATTATCCCAATTCGATTCTGTAACTCCGATTCCGTTTATAATTTCATCTTCATTTAGCTTGGCTAACCCTACTATTCTGTCCAATTCATCTTCAGTATCGTTTTTAGCTTCAAGAGCCAGAGCACATTTTGCCCTTGTAATGCCTGGGTATTTGGCTACTAATCGCAATAAAACCTGATATGGATGCGATATTTCATTGTCGCCACCGTCATGTACCATGTTTACGATGATCTTACGCCAGAGACGAATCCCTTCTGGGGTTAATTTCTCATCTCCAAGAGAAGATATTTGCTGTCCTACCGGAGTAATATTAACTTGTTCACCTGAGTCCTCAATTAGTCCTAGAATGCGAAAAAGTTCGCGAAGACCTCTTGCACGTGTGCGAAAACTCTGGTCTGATGTCCGTTTCTTTGTCTTTTGCTGGGCAAGATATTCATCGATTGGAATGTCCGTATGGCCAGTCTTTAAAACTTTTTGCTGAATCAACTCTTCCCCAAAAATACCGTCATCTCTGGGATTTTTTCCTCTTGTATTCAAGTCCCCTAATACCCTTATAGCTCCCGCTATGGTTTCAAGATCGGATACTTGATTAGGAAATCCTTTCATTAGCGACCACCTGTTTTACGTACTCGTTTTTCAATAGACATAAGAAGGAATGAGGGTTTAATTTCAAGGGCCAAGGCAAGCCGGAAAATGTTAACTAAAGCCACATTACGAGTTCCACGCTCAATATCTCCAATGTAGGTTCTGTTTAGGCCTGCTTTCGCAGCTAATTCTTCTTGAGACAATCCCATTTCTTGTCGGCGTTGCCTTACTACAGCACCGAATGATTTCAACAAAGAGTATTGTTGGTCGTTATTCATTATTGATGGGAATATACAATGTCTCCGTATTTAAGTCGACCGTATCGGAGTGTCATTTAGAAAAAGATAAGCCAACCTATTGTTATGGAAGTTACCTCTTAAAATTAAGGACAGGACGCAGAGCAGGCAGGTGTTGGTTAAAACATGGAAGAAGAGTATTTTATTAACCCCGGCACAAGTGCCGGTGCTAAATATTATGCGGAAAGATTACTTTTCAAAGTACATAAAGTCGGGCATACGGCGGATTTTGCCGGCGGAGTCAACGCAGGCGAGGACGCTGGCGCCTTCGGCGAGGACTTCGCCGGTAGCAGGACGTGTGAGCTTGTAAGAGTGAACGACTTTGCTGGCGGAGACGGCGGTGCAGGTGGTCAGTAATTCGAGTTTCTCATCGTAAAAGGCGGGCCTGCGATACTTGACGTGCAACTCGGCAATAACAAAGAATACGCCGGCTGATTCGAGGTCCTTGTAGGCGAGGCCATTGGCGCGGAGAAGCTCGGTTCGGCCCATCTCGAAGTAGATTGGGTAAATGCTGTGGTGGACGACGCCACCCTGGTCGGTCTCGTTGTAGCGCGGCTGGATGGTTATAGTGCAGTTCTGAACGGTCGTTTTTTCGGGAAAATTCATTGTTTCTCGATTCTCGATGCTCGATGCGCAAACAGGCCTTGCGCATAAAGCGTTTAGCAACGAAAAAGATAACAAAATCAACGGATTTGTCAAGAAAATGGGGCGGGAAAAAAGTGACGAGAAACTATTGACATCCGGGTCTTATTATGAGAAAGTCATAAACCTGTGATTTATTCAAACCAGTCATTAAACGTTAATGTTCTGCGAAAGGATAAGCTATGAGAGTCAGCCCGAAACTTATGTTATTGGTGGTCTGCGCATTAGCGGGGAGTGTTTTTGCAATGGGCAAGCCCGCCGAGGAAAAAAAGATGACCGCCAAGCCGACGGCAGAAGATGTCAATACAACGACCGAAGAAGTAAAAGAGGCGGTCGAGGATGTAGAAGAGGCAGCCCCGGTTGAGGAAAAGAAAGGCGAGACGGCCGCTAAGGAAGCGATTGCGCCGGCTGCTGTGCCGAGCGCTGTGAAACCCGCAGAGACGAGCGAAGGCAAAGACGCGGCGGTTACCGTCAATGGTGAAGTTATAACGGAGGCCGAGGTCGATGCGAAGTTAATGCCGGTTCTTGAGAGAGCGGCCATGCGGATGGACCCGAACAGCATCGAGCTGTATAAGAGCCGCATCAGGGGCCAGGCGCTCGATGCAATGATTATAGAAAAGCTTCTTGATGCGCAGGTGGCAAAGGCAGGAATAAAGGTCACGGACAGCGACGTCAATGACGAGATTAATAAGTTACTCGCCCAGCAGGGTATATCGATGGAAAACCTGGGCGCTTTGCTGAAGATGCAGGGACAAAGCATAGAGCAATTCAGGCAGCAGATGAAGAAAGGTGTTACATATGAGGCGCTTATGAACAAGGAGGTCGGCAAGATTGACGTTAACGACGCTGATGCGCTGGCTTTTTACGAGGAGAACAAGGAAGATTTTAATACACCCGCGCAGGTCCAGGCCAGTCACATATTGATAAAGGTAGCGCCTTCTGCGACGCCGGAAGAAAAAGCAGCAGCCAAGGCGAAGGCGGAGAAGCTGCTGAAGGAAATCAAGGACGGTGCGGATTTCGCGACTGTGGCGAGAGAAAATTCAGATGACCCCGGGTCTAAAATAAGGGGCGGGGACCTCGGATTTTTCGGGAAGGGCCAAATGGTCAAGGAGTTCGAGGACGCGGCGTTTGGGATGCAGCCGGGGCAGGTAAGCGACTTGGTGGAGACGCAGTTCGGCTATCACATAATCAAGGTTACCGGCCACAAACCGGCGGGGCTGGCTCCTTTTGCGGAAGTCAAGGATGACATCATCAAGAATCTTGAGCAGGGTAAGAAAAACCAGACATTCAGGCAGTACATCCAGAAGCTGCGAGCCGAGGCGAACATTGTTTATCCGCCCGGCAAAGAGCCGGCAATGACTATGCCCATAGGCCCCGGAGCCAAATAAACCAATAATTTAACATATAGCGGATAGCGTGGAGCGAATATGCTGCACGCTATCCGCTTTCTTTTTATTTCAGCAGCGACGCGGGGTTGAGGTTGGCGGATTCGATGTCTTTGAAGTATTTTACGGTGCCGTATTTAAGCTCAGCCGCCGCGTCCTCGTCGCAGATAATAATTCCCTTCGGATGCAATTGCAGGGCGCTGAT
>JBDRMP010000105.1:0-9671 GCA_043811995.1 Planctomycetota bacterium | reverse complement strand
TCCATCGGCAGGGTTGGTTTCCGGGCCGGGATAAAGTTTGCCGCTGCAATGCTCGGTTCTTTGTTCGTTCGCAGCGTCGATACCGCTGAGCGCGTCAATGCTGCGATGCAGGCACGCGGCTTTGATGGCGACTGGCGCACCTTAATCGTCTTGCGATTCGCGGACGCGACTGGGTGTTTGTTGCCGCCTCTGCTTGTTTTGTCTTAGGATTGTATTTTTTTGTGAAGCCGGTTTTGCAGTGAGCTGTTATGACAAAAGCCATTCAGATTGATAACTTCTCTTACAGCTACCCCGACGGGACGGTCGCGCTGCACAATATCACGCTCGATATCGAGCACGGCCGGCGTGTTGCCCTCATAGGCCCAAATGGGGCCGGCAAGTCGACTTTGCTGCTGGTGATGACCGGCTTTATCAAAAGCACAGGAAAAGTAATTATCGACGGGCTGGAGATTACGAATGGCAATCTCAAGCAGGTGCGTTCCCGTATCGGCTGCTGCCTCGAAAATCCCGAAGACCAGCTTTTTATGCCCACGCTGTTTGACGACGTGGCGTTCGGGCCGCTCAATATGGGCCTTAACCCCGACCAGGTCAAACAAAGAGTTATATCCGCTCTTGAGAAGGTCGGCTTGTCCGGAATGGCAGAGCGGGCACCACATCATCTTTCCGCGGGCCAGAAGCGGGCGGCGGCTATCGCCACCGTGCTTTCGATGTCCCCGAAGATTATCACGCTCGATGAGCCGGATGGTTCACTCGACCCGCGAAACCGAAATAACCTCGTCAAGTTGCTGGCAGGGCTCTCTCAAACGCTCGTGATAGCGACCTGCAATATGGATTTCGCCGCTGCCGTCGCCGATACGGCGGCGGTTATTGATGCCGGCCGAGTGATTGCAGTCGGGCCTGTTGAGAAAATAATGTCCGATTCGAACCTGATGTTAAACCACGGGCTGGAGGTGCCAAAAAAGTTTGCAGCGGGTTTTATAAAGACCTGATTGCTTCGGCGATTAGAAGGTAATTTTGAAATTGGTGAGGTTCGGGTCGGGCGTTACCACCTCGACATCCGTCTGGCGGATGTATCCTGTAAATGAATCCTCGATATCACGGACGCAACTGTCTATTATTTCCGCCGGCCCCTGCGCCAGCATCTCTACTGAGCCGTTCGGGAGGTTCCGCACGTAGCCCGTCAGGCGGCAGCGGTTGGCTACGTTCAGCGCCGTAAAGCGGAAACCCACGCCCTGAACATCGCCCGAAAACGTAATATGTTTTGCCGCGATTTCCATCGTCCGTTTTTTTCTTCAAAATCCAACGTTGTGAGTATGAAATTCTAATCTTAATGTCTGTCATTGGCAAGAGCGGTCTTCTCATCCAATTTGATGTTCACGCCGGAGACGGCTTCGGGTATAATCTTTGAACCATCGTTTTCTGAACAACTGTTCAGTAGTATCAGTAAAGATTTACTATGCCGGAAAAAACAAAAGAACAATTAGAAAGAGAAGAGCAGATATACCAGATAACCACGCTGGTGGCCGGTCGTTTTACGCTTCAGGAGGCGCTTGATAAGCTCGCTGAGGCCGCCGTAAAGATAACCGGTCTCAAGGCCTGCTCAATTCGCCTGCTCGACGAAGAGGCCGGCGACCTCAAGATGCGCAGCACCTTCGGCCTAAGCGAAGAATATCGCAACAAAGGCGTCGTAAACAAGGATAATCCCGTAATCAAGGCGGCCTTCGCCGGCGAGGCCGTCGTCCTCGACGATATGCGCGTTGACGACAGGGTAATGTTCAAAGAGGCCACAGTAAAAGAGGGGCTTGTCGGCCAGCTTACCGTCGCGATGAAATTCAGAGAAAAACCCATTGGTGTCCTGCGCTTGTATAGCGGCCAGCCCGTGCATTTCGAGGACGACGACATTGAGCTTGCCAGGGCAATCGCTTCACAGTGCGCAGTCGCAATAACCAACGCCAAGCTCTACGCCGAGGCGATTGAAGCCACGCGCATTACCGAGCAGATGCGCCTCGCAGGCGTCATCCAGCGGCGAATGATACCTGACAAAGCGCCACAGGAGCCGGGACTGGATATTGCCGCTATGTATATCCCCTGTTTCGACGTCGGCGGCGACTTCTACGATTTTTTGCAGTTGGACCCCAATAGAATCGGCATCGCCATCGCCGACGTGATGGGCAAGGGTATTCCCGCCGCAATAATGACAAGCTCCTTCCGCGGTGCGCTGCGGGCATATTCGGAGTGTCATTGTTGGCCGGACTCTTTGCTCGAAATAATCAACCGGCTCAACAGAATGGCCTGTGCCGAATGTAGACCGGGAGAGTTCGTCTCGTTGTTCTACGGAATTATTGACGTTGAAAAAAGAACTATCACCTACTGCAATTGCGGACACGAGCCGCCAGCGCTGCTGCGGAACAGGCAGATTACCGACCTCGACAAAGGGGGGCTTGTCCTCGGCGTCCTGCCAAAGCCGGAGTATATTACTGAAACTGTTCAGCTGCAGGACGATGATTGTCTGTTGTTCTATACCGACGGCCTGATTGACGCCGTCGATTTCAATGGAGAGATTTGGGGAAGAGAGCGGCTGCTCGAGGCATTCAATAAATGCACGCACGTATCCGCCGGGCAGTTGATTAAAAACATCCTCGGTTACAGAAGACGTTTTGTGGGCCTGGCGAGCCAGGTGGACGATACCAGTATGGTCGTCGTCAGGGTAACAAAAGCAGTTGAAACTGAACGCTGATATGTCCCGATTGGTTGTTACTATCGATGGTCCCGCCGCAAGCGGCAAAAGCACCGTCGCTCGTCTCCTCGCGGCTAAGCTCAACGCGACCTTTCTCGATACCGGTGCTATGTACCGTGCTGCCACACTCGCCGCGATGCGGGCCAAAGCCGACCTTGTCAACCAGCAGCAGATACTTGATGTGCTGGCTGACACTGAATTCAAATTCACCGCGACGCCGCGAGGCATGCTGGTGGAGATAGACGGCATAGATGTTAGCGAACAGATACGTGACCCGCAGGTTACCGCCAATGCCCGGTTCATTGCGGCCTCCGCCCCTGCCCGCCAACGCCTTGTCGAAATGCAGAGGCGATTTGCCGAGACGCATAGCAAAGTTGTCACCGAGGGCAGGGACCAGGGCACCGTCGCATTTCCCGATGCGGACGTGAAGTTTTTCCTGACTGCCGACCTCGATGAAAGGGCACGACGCAGACAGGCCGAATTAAAGGCCAAAGGAGTCGAACAAACCACAGACCAGATTCATCAGGCCATAAAAAAAAGAGACGATAGCGACGAAAACCGCTCCGTCGGCCCTCTTAAACCCGCCGCTGATGCGATTATTGTTGATACTACCGATTTGACTATCGAGGGTGTTGTGGATAAGTTGCTTGCCTGTGTGAAAGAAAGATGTTCAGGGAAACCTTGAAAGATATTTGGCCTCGTTTTGCCCGCTGGTGGTGCTGGCTATTTTGCATCACCTTTTTTCGCATGCGTTTCCAGGGCCTCGAAAATATCCCCGCCAATGGGCCGTTTATTCTCGCTGTCAATCACCAGAGTTTTCTCGACCCGCTTTTTGCCGGAATCGCGTTGAAGAGGGTGTTGTGCTTTATGGCCCGCGATACCCTTTTCAAAAACTGGTTCTTCGGGAAATTACTCTTATCGGTCAATGCGATACCCGTCAGGCGTGGTCAGGCCGACATCGCCTCAATCAGAACTATTATCGCTAAGTTAAAAGAGGGCAGGGGGGTATGCCTGTTTCCAGAGGCCACCCGCACAACCGATGGCAAAATTGCCCCCCTCAAAGGCGGCTTGGCGCTTTTATGCAGACGCGGCAACGCCCCCGTCATTCCCGTCCTGATTGATGGCGCATTCGAATGCTGGCCCAGGCACAAAAAGTTATTCAAACCCGGCTCTAAAATTACCGTCTCCTTCGGCCAACCCATCCCAGTCGAACAGATAAAAACCATGCCCGACGATGATTTCGCAAAATTATTGACCGACACCCTCCGCGATATGCAATCCGACGTTAGAGTTAAACAAGGCAAACAACCATTCCACTGTTATTGAATCGTTCCCTGCTGTTAGGCGGTTACCAGTTCGGTTACACCAACCTTCTGCCTCGCCCCAACTTGTTCGACAAACGCCTCCAATCGTGTCGTCAGCGTAACGTCCTCCTGACCGTCGAAGCTGAGGTTCAGAATCGGCATCTCACCGCAGTTGGCGCTCAATCGTCTCGTCTGTGTGCTGACTATTGTTGAAGGCATACACGTGAAAGGCATTACGTTCACCACTCCTCCGAAGCCGTCTTTGTGGTATTCCACAATTTTGCCGATGCTCAGTATCGCCTCACCCTCGAATGATTCGTCGATATATGGCTTAGCTAAGCCGATAACGTGTTCAACCGGATGTTCAGCTAATCTGCCGAACATCTTCTCTAATGGCGCCGCGAGCTTGCGTTCGATTCTGTGCTGGAAGAAATCCTGTATTGCGTTAGTAAACAGGTTTCTAATCTGGCCTCTGCGTTGGGCCATTTTGCTTCGCGTAAAGTTGGTATAGTAAACCCACTCCGCAAGTGATGCAAGGTCGCACGCCGCCCCTAATTCTTCCAGCCGATTGATTATATTCAGATTAGCAAATTGGTGATTGCGAACATAAATCTCGCCAACAATCCCAATCTTTGGTTTTTGTATCCCGGTGTCTAATTTTACTTTTCCAAACTCCTCGGCAAACTCCCCGAACATCCCCACCGCATCCATCTTCTGCTCGCCTCGGCGAAGCGTAGCGAAGACGGGTCTTCTGTTCCTGTCCGCTATACGCTGTCCGCTGTACGCTGTCCTTTGTTCCACCGCCTCAACCCAGCGATTCAGGCATTTTTCATAAACCTCTTGTGCCTGTTTCGGCTCCTCCGCAAAAGGACGCAGACGCAATATCAGCTTCTGCAAAAGGTCGATTCCCACTACGGCCGTCCATATATCTTTCATAAACACGCCAAGCCCTGTGCCGTTAAAGTTTTGCGCCAGCTCACTGTAAAAGTTGCTGTCCTGATTTGGCGCAATGACAAGGGCCTCTTCATAGCCGGCGTATTTTAGAACAAGGTCGTGCATACAATGATACAGGCCGAACCTGCACGGGCCGGAAGTGCTGGGCATAAAGAACGCGGCGTTGCGCGGGTCTGTTCCTTCTCTGCCAAGAACCTTGAGCATCTCTCCGCTTGTAATCGCGCATGGCAGGCACTCCTTGCCCGTCGTATAGGCCCTTCCCGCCATCAGTGCTTTCTCATCCGCCATCGGCATAACCTCCGCCGATTGCCCGTAGCCCCGCAGACACGCCGCCAGCCCATACGACGCATCGCTCATATACGGCACATACAGCGTTCTTTTCACCACAGAGTTCTTAGAAATTGTTTTTACTGTTTTTTCTCTGCGGTCTCCGCGGTGAATGTCTGATTTGTAATTCTTCAAACTTTCCAAAAACGCCTCTAATCGGGTAATCACCCCCGCGTCCGCCGAGTGCTCGTCAATCTCTAATTGCAGGCAGGGCTTACTTCCCATTATGTCCTTGAAAAAAGGCATCAAAAACGAATCGGGCCCGCAGCTAAAATTCGACAGATACACCCCGAACAGCCGCTCGTCCCTTTTGATTAGCTCCGCCGCCCGCAGAATCTTTTGTCCGTATGCCCAGTAAATCGAACCGTGCAGCTCTTCGTCGCTTAACTGGGCCTCATTAAAATCGAGCATATCAACAGGCATTAGCTCGACGCCTGCATCGGCGAATTTCTTCGGCAGTTGCAAACTCACACCCTCGTCACATCCATTGTATGGCCGGCTGACAAGGATGAACAATTTCTCATCCTGTCCGATTTGCGACAGAATCTCCTTGCCCTTGTCTTTCAGCGACTCATCGAAACCGCGCTGTGCTTTGAATCCCTTCTCCATCGCCCGCTGAGTATTCGAGGGTGAAACATTCAGCCGTTTTCCAAGCTCGATGAACGTCTTTTTCGCAAGTTTCTCACCTTCGCCAAGACGCAGCGGACAAATCAGTAACTTCGTATTGCCCAATTTGTCTGCGAACGCGCTGCGTATCTGGTAGGGGAACGACTGGACGTATGGGCAAAAATGATTGTGCTTGTTGGCAGTGAAATTGGCCGTCGTCGAAACTATGCTCGGCAGAAAGATATAATCTACTTGCTTTTCAATTAGCTCGGCGATATGTCCGTTTGCGACCTTGATGGGAAAGCATGGCTGGGCCGTCACCGATTCCACACCCTTGCGAATCGTCTCTTTAGAAGTCCTGCCTGACAGGACGACCTCAAATCCCAGTTCCCTGAAAAATCGCACGAACATCGGCAGCATCTGCCACATGCTAATCGCCATCGGAATACCGATTGTTTTTTTGCCCGTGCCGTAAGCCCCCAACTTTATGTTGGGCGTTAATCCTTTTAACCCCGCAAACTCCAGCATCTTGTCCTGACGATATTTGAAGGCATCGAACCGGCTTTTCTTTTCCCCGCCTTTCTTGAGGTTATACCTGTCGCAGCGGGACCCGTAATACAACGGCTCAGAACCGGCAAGCTGCACCTTCTTTATCTCACAGTGGTTCGAACAATGCTCGCACGCGAAGGATTCCACCGTATAGTCGGCGTGGATGAGATTCTCAAAATCCTTGAATTTGCTTTTGGGCTGGTTCCCGGTCTGTTGCTTAACCTTGTCCATAAATTCCGCCGCAATCGCCGCCGCACCGAGTGCGCCTGTAACTTCATGATGGTCTGGAACCATAATCGGCTTGCCGGTCACATTCTCAAACGCCGACCAAACAGCTTTGTTGAAGGCGGTGCCGCCCTGGAAGCAGATATTGTCTCCGATTTTGCGTCTGCCCACGACTCGGTTGAGATAATTGGCGACGATTGAGTAGCTGAGTCCCGCGACGAGGTCTTCGGTAGTGGCCCCTTGCTGCTGGTAGCTCAGCAGGTCCGATTCCATAAATACCGTGCATCTTTCCCCTAATTTAATGGGGGACTTGCTATCAAATGCCAACTTTGCAAATTCATCCTTTATGCTGATTCCCAGCCGCTGTGCCTGCTCTTCCAAAAACGACCCGGTCCCCGCTGCGCAGGCGTGGTTCATCTCGAAATCCACGACCACGCCGTTATTGAGCGAGATGTATTTGCTGTCCTGACCGCCTATTTCGAAAATGGTATCTACTTTCGGATTTACAATCGCCGCCCCTGTCGCCTGTGCGGTGATTTCGTTTATTACGACGTCCGCTCCGATAAAGTCGCCTGTGAGATACCTGCCCGAGCCGGTGCTGGCCGCGCCGATGATTTTGACCTTGTCTTTCACCTGTTCCCCGATGGATTGCATTACCTGCTGAATCGCATCGAGTGGTCTGCCCGCCGTCATAAGATATATCTTGGCAAGGATTCGTTTTTGCCTGTCCATTACTATGGCCTTGGTGCTCAAGCTACCCACGTCGATTCCGAGGTATGCCTCTATCGGCTCTGTCGCTGATGCGAGTAGTTCCGAATAGACGTAATTGCCCGGCGGCGGCAGGGCCGGTTTTGCAAGCGGCTCACGACGAGGTGCGTTTTGAAGCGATGAACCCTGCTTTGCGATATATGAATCAATTTCATTGACCAGCGATATGGACGCGATACTATTGTGCAGTCCTTTACTCTTTGCGACTAAAATAGCGCCTATCGCGCCTGTGAAAAAGTGCGCATCCGGGACGAGTAGCTCGCCGTCGTTTGTTTCAAAGGCGTTCGAGATTGCCTTCACTACTCCGGCGTTTGCCGCCACGCCGCCTGTAAAGATGATTGGTTTTATAAATTTCCTTCCGCATCCGAGGTTGCTTTTCAAATTCCGCGCAAGGGCCAGGCAAAGCCCCGCTAAAATGTCGCACATCGGCGTCGCCTGCTGCTGCAAATGTATCATATCGCTTTTGGCAAAGACCGAGCATCGGCCCGCCATTCTCGGAACGTTTTTACTCTCCATCGCCAGCCGTCCGAATTCGCCCTCGATATCGATGCCTAATCGGTCTGCCTGCTGGTCGAGAAACGAACCCGTCCCAGCCGCACAAACCGTATTAAGCGCAAAATCCTTCACTCGCCCGGCCCCCGGCTCTCTGTGAAGGAATATCAGCTTACTGTCCTGGCCGCCCATCTCGATGACCGTGGCCCTGTCAATATCCGGGTAAAGATGAGATATGGCTGCCGCCTGGGCGGCGACCTCGTTTATGAAGGGGATTCCTAAAACCTTGGCTGGCAGGCGGGCCGCAGAACCGGTCACGGCTATAGTATCCACCTTTGCCGGTTCGATTCGCGCAAACATCTCCTGCAATTGCTCGCGGAATGTCTCTATGGGCTTTCCCCTCGTCCGCCGGTAGTCCGAAAGGACAATACGGTTTTCGTCGTCGAGGACGACTATGTCGCTGCTCGTCGAGCCGATGTCGATACCGATGCTGAGTGTTCCCCTGTCTCGAAGCTGCTCGATGTCACCCCTGCCGGTTCTCTGCGATTGAATAACTTCCGGTTTTTTTTGCTCCATAGTCGCGTCCCGTTCTTCTCTTTTTATGTTAATTTTACGAATGCTTCAGTATAACCTTTTTTAACTTTTTAACAAGTCGGATTTGACCCCTGCGCAGGATAACGTTGTTGACATCTTATCCTTTGACTGATAACTTCTAAAATACAGGGATGTGAAATGAAACGCGAATACTGGAATAATATGTCGTGCTGCTACGAGGACGAAATCTTCAGCGTCCTGCACAACGACCGAAAAGGATTAGTCCTCGAGCAGATTCGCAAACTCGGCGCTCCCGAAAAAATCGCCGCCGACTATGGCTGCGGAATAGGTCACTTCCTCCCTTCTCTTTCCGAAAGTTTCCAAAAGGTCTTCGCCATAGACATCTCCCGCGGCCTAATCGCAAAGGCCAAAAAGAATTGCTCGAACCTTTCCAACGTCGAATACCTTACCGCAGACCTCTCCGCCACCGGCCTGCGGCTCGCCGACACCCATTTTATCCTCAGCGTAAACACCCTCATTATGCCTTCGCTCGCTGTTCGCCTGCGAATACTCGACGTTATGGCAGGCCACATTCTCAATGACGGCCACCTGGTCCTCGTCGTCCCGTCGCTCGAGTCGGCTATGCTCACCAATTTTCGCCTGATACAAACGAATCTGCGCAATGGCTTCAATCCTGCGTCCGCCGTTCGTGCCGGCTTTGAAAAAAACGAAAACAATCACCTGCGCCAGGGTATTATCCCAATCGACAATGTCCCTACCAAGCACTACCTCAAAGAAGAGCTTGTCGCGCTATTGGAGCGCAGGGACCTGCACGTCGAAGAAATCCGCAAAATCGAATACCCCTGGGATACCGAGTTCGATTCTCCCCCCGGCTGGTTGAAAAATCCTTTCCCCTGGGATTGGTTAATCACCGCCCAAAAAACCAGATAACGCCGGAAAGTTTAACCGCCGTAGGCATCCTTATAATATTTAGCCCCGACACTTGTGTCGGGGTTGCTGACACCATTACCGCCTTGCGGCGTATTTAGATAATATGAAGGTCATCCTTTCAACGGTTATGATTTGAGCTTTGCACAAAAACAAATCTAACCTTATTGAAAGGAATGACCTATGACAACAGTATCAAACAAACAGAGATGGTTCAACACAATCCG
>JBDRMP010000104.1:0-26755 GCA_043811995.1 Planctomycetota bacterium | reverse complement strand
CACAAGCTTTAATAATAAATAATACGGGTACTGCTTAAACTTTAATACCTACCACATTCATCTTAAATTGCAAGAATTTTCGGTAATTTTCTGCACAACCATCAGGGTTAGTCCCAAGGTACTCCGGCTATGTACTCTCGGTCTGGAATCGGCAGCCACGACTGGTTATTAAGCCTCATCGCCTGGGCAGGAGTTAGACCACTGTCGGGGTAATGATAAATCTCTTCCTTCGGCAGGTAATTCACATGGCCGTCATAGAACAGCATATTAGCGCCTTCATCGTGCCTGTATGCCGGCGCATCCCACGCCCAAGGCCCCATCCTGTCGCCGTGCACGTCCCAGACTCTCTTATAATCAGCATCGTCACGATGCACTACATACCATACTGCATCCATAAAGAAAAACTTGCTACCTGGACTTACCACCTGCGATGTCTTTAGGCAATGCGCCATAGGAGGGGGATTAGAGTTATTAGAATAATGCCACCCCCTGACGCCATAAAGACCCATGCCATTCATGCCGTAGCTGAGGCCTTCTATTTCAAAATAAAAACCGTCGTCAATTGTCCGTTTGTCATTTGGACACTTGAAATCTTTGAGTAGCGTCATCGCTTCCTCTTCAAAAATATCCTGTTCTTCCTCATTGTGTCTGCCCTTCAGATCGACTAGTATGGTAAACAGTGGGTTCTCGAACCAACGCTCATCGTTAGCAAGCCCGTTCATTACAGGCACATGCCAGTCATCGCTCTCCTGTGAATACATGATATCTCCCATGCCAATTGTCTTCAAGTTACTCGCACACAAAATCCTCCTGGACTGGTAGCGTGTCTTGCCTAGTGCCGGCATTAAAACTAACAACAGCAACGCAATTATCGAAATTACGACCAGAAGTTCAATCAGAGTAAATGCCTTTATCTTTTTTCTCATAGCCGTTTCTCCTTCTTAAGCTCACGGCGATGCGGCGGCGCCGGCAAATGGTGCTGCTGCCGCCGCATCTGCCATTGAAAATCAATCATTTTCGGGTCGATGATTCTAATAGAATCAGTGCCATAGAATATTTGGCCTGTAGTAAGTCGGCCTGTAACTTCTAAATCAGTTCGGCCATTTTCAGGGATAGCGGCCAAGAGGTCGGCTTTATCGAAGAAGGCAAAAATACTTGCCCCGTTGCGGTTCTGGAAAACAAATTGACGGATCGCTTCGATGTTACCAGGATAGAGCACAAGCGGGGTATCGCGGTCGATTTGGTTTCTGGTAATGCCTTCAGGCAGGCAAAGCCGAGCCAGTATTCTTCTTTGTCGGCTGTGGCGGTTAATTACTCTGGGCAGTATCATAAGTTCGGTTATTTGTGCGGTGGCCTCGTAAGCACCCATATCGAATTCGGGCAGTTCGCCGTTATTATCAACTCCCGGAAAATCAAACGGCCGGATATTGCCTTCGATGTCAGTATAGACGTTCGCATCATTACCGGCGTCGATACAGGGTGAACCCCAAAGCAGCCGAAGATTATCATCTGCCGTTCCCGCTATTCCATCAGGCCCGTTGGCATCGACAAACAGGGGATCGACATCGATGTTGCCGCCGGCATCGGTGCCAAGGTTAGGATCCCAGCTTGTGCTGCCTCCGCTGCCGGCAATATCGCAGTAACTGATTAGAGGGTTAGCAGGATGGGAGATATTGGGATCGTTATAAATCTCATTGCCATCGGAAGTTGCGGTATTATCCCAGAGGATACAGTTGCTTACTGTCGGGCTACTACTGTAGTAGTTATACATCCCGCCACCCCAGTCAGCCGTGTTGCCGCTGAAGGTGCAGTTAGCCACTGTCGTGTGGCTGCCGTCGTTATACATCCCGCCGCCCTCGTAGTCAGCCGAGTTGCCGCTGAAGGCGCAGTTAGTCACTGTCGGGTTGCTGTTAAGGTAGTTAAACATCCCGCCAGCCGAGTTGCCGCTGAAGGTGCAGTTAGTCACTGTCGGGCTGCTGTCGTTGTTAAACATCCCGCCGCCGAGGTCAGCCGAGTTGACGGTGAAGGTGCAGTTGGTCACTGTCAGGCTGTTGCTGTCACTGTTATACATCCCGCCGCCGAAGTAGCCAGCCGAGTTACCGCTGAAGGTGCAGTTAGTCACTGTCGGGCTGCCGCTGCGGTTAAACATCCCGCCGCCGCCGTTATCCCCCCAGCCGCCGCTTCCGCCAGCCGAGTTGCCGGTGAAGGTGCAGTTAGTCACTGTCGGGCTGCTGCTGCTGTCGTTGTTATATATCCCGCCGCCGCGCTCGCCAGCCGAGTTGCCGCTGAAGGTACAATTACTTACTGTCGGACTGCTGAAGAATTCGTTATGCATCCCGCCGCCGAAGTAGTCAGCCGAGTTGCCGGTGAAGGTGCAGTTAGTCACTGTCGGGCTGCCGCTGCGGTTAAACATCCCGCTACCGGCGTTATGTGGATAGGTGTCACCGGCATTAGCATTTCCGGCGGTGAAGGTAAAGCCGTTCAGAGTAGCGTTAGGGTCAAGAGCCAAACCGTCTGGATGATAAAAGATATGATAACAATTATCAGCTCGATTAGGATCGTCGAGTAAATCGCAGGGGTCAAGGCCGGGTGTGTCGTTACCGAGTAGATCGCCGCTGAGAATGGTTTCATAAGCAATCAGGTCACGGTCGTTTATGTCGAATGTGTTCGGTTCGTTGCCCGCAAAGCCGCCATAGATGGCGACTGCGTTTTTCATCTGGAAGGTTTTGTATCTATCACCGCTGCCGCCGACTTCTACTGTCGGCTTATATGTCCCTTTTGCCACCCATACCTGGTCACCGGCTGATGCAGCGTTTATCGCTTGCTGAAGGATTCCATTGGCATCGGCCCAGGATGAGCCGTCACCTGTGCCGCCCTGCTTGACATAGATGATTCTTCCAGCGAAAGATGTAGCGCAAAAGGTCAGCAGAACAAGCGAAATGACGACGTGATTGCGACGTGTTGCGTGCTTTTTCATTTCTTTGCTGTCCTCAAAAATTGTCGTTCTTTATCAAAATCTGTTTTGTTGTGGGAGAAAACTCCGGCAGGGAAAAGAAAGAAGCTCTCTCGCCACGTCTCTTCTTGCAAGTCTACACAACAGACCTACAGATTTATACACATACTGATATTACCCCCTCCCCATCCGGAATGTCAAGCATTAATTGCTCAAGACTAGGGGTCTTTTGAAAATTTTTCAGATTTTCCCGGACTAACGCCGATTTCAGCCCAAAAATGCTATCGTCTTTACACCACGACCATTTCAGTATTGGAAGGTTCGCCTTCGCCTGCCTTGTTTACGGCGATAATGCGGCATTCAAATTCCTTTCCCTTCGCCTGCTCGACTAATGTGGCTACTTAACATCCCTTGAAATAAACAACTTATATCATTTTCTTCAATCGTTATGAGACTTTTGCTAATTTACTTTGCGACAGGTAAAGCTTCATTTGCGACATATTAAGCCTTATTTATTACAGATAACGCTTTATCTACGATAGATTAAACTTCATATATGGCATATCACACATACTTTGTCAATAGCTAAATCCTACTTTTGGATAAAGTAAACCGCCTTAATGGAAAAGTTCTATTCTAACAAGTTTTATTTCTTTTGCACAAGTTCATCTGGGAAATCCGGGACAATATACAACATACGAGATGCGAACAGCGAATCAGCCGACTTGTCGGCGCTGGAAGAGGGCGACGGCAAGGGCCAGTATGCCGGCGGTGTAGCAAAGCGCATAAGAGGCGATTATGAGGACATATTTGAAGGGGACGGCGCTGCCTTCGTAAATCGCGTCGCTAATCCAGAAAATCTGCAGGTTTGGAATAGCGAAATAGCAAATTTTTGCCCAGAGGTGTGATTTGGCAAGGGAGCCGAATGCCCAGTCGGAGACAAGGCCGAGAAGGAAAATACCCACACAGGCGGAAAGCGTTACCACGATATTGAACCTTGTCGATAGGGCAACAGCGAGGGCCGCGATGATGATTGCCGCCATAAACAGAAGCACTGAGCCATAAATATCGAGGGCGTTTATTTTGTTATTGGCGGGGTTGAATTTCCAGTCACGGTCAATAAACGTCAGGAAAATGATGCCGATAGTAGCGAAAATCGCGAGTAAGACCATTGCCGTGGATGTGGTTTTCCAGTCGTAAGCATAGTTAAAAAAGGCACTTAAGATGCAGGTAAGTCCCACTGTCAAGCCCGCAGCCCCGATGACCGTCCAGTCATTTGTGTCGTTGACGCTTTCGAGGACGCCATGCCTTATGGCCATTAAAAGAGCGATAGTGCAGATGTAGTGAGCCATAGCCACGGCGGCGGAAACGCCCAAAAACTTGGCCAGAATGAATACCGGGCGCCGGACGGGCTTGCTGAGGACGGTCAATATGGTTTTATTCTCGATTTCCTCTGCCACGGCCCCTGAGGCGGCAAAGATTGCTATGAACAAGCTGGCCAGAAATAACGTAGATAACCCCAATTCGCGTAAGAGCTTATTGTCGTCGCTCATTGTGTACATCGTAATCGAGGGGCTGATGAAGAAAAGCAATAGCGCGGCGATAATGATTATGGAGTAAACCGGCTGGCGGAGTGTTTCGATAAAGGTATTTTTTGCAATAGTCAAAAGCTTATTCATAGTTTATACTCGTAGTTACTATCGGCAAGGACGGCCGTTTTATAATACACAGACGCAGTTTTTAAGGCGTCTTTGGTGTTTTCTGCAACGGTTTTTGTCGCGCTTTGGCGATATATCTTATAAGTCAGGGACGACCTTGTAAATAGGCCGCTGATTATATATATATGTTGCTTTTTCAATAGAAACGACAGGGATTAACGAATGACAACGTCATCAAGACCTGCCAAACACGTCGCAGCGGGGTCGCTGGTTATCAGCGTCATATTTTTTGTCGCTATGCTTCTTATCGGCAGATGGAGCGGTTTTTTCGCTGTTTACGCTTCGAGCTTTCTTTTTCTAACCTCGGTTTTTGTCTGTCTTGTCCTGCTCATCCAGTTCCATCAGCGAAATCTCGCCGAGCAGGAAAAGCTCGATATGAGCGCCCTCGCAACTGACGTGGGAACCGGCAAAATTTTCCAGCAGAAAGGCGAGCAGGCACAGTTGTTTGCCGTCGCGCAGAGACGTCTTGAGATACTCGAAAAGTGGTTCCTGCCTATTTTCTCTACTATAATTGCGGCATATCAGGGGGCAATCGGCTTTTATCTGCTTAAGGCCGTCACCTACTCAAATCCAGCATTCGGCAAGCAACCTTTGCTTTGCGCAGTCATTATGATAGCTGTTGCCTTCGTCAGCTTTCTCGTCTCGCGTTACGCGACGGGTATGTCCAGCCGGCCGGAATGGAGACCACTTCGGGCGGGGGGCTCCTTACTGCTTGGTTCGGCGGTGTTGTCCTTCGCACTGGCGATTTCGCTGGCGCTGGTCCAGTTCAAGATGCTCGCGATAATAAAGGTGATTGATTATTTCATTCCGGGGCTTCTGATTGTTCTCGGCGTTGAAACCGCTCTTAATGTAATCTTCGATATATACCGTCCGCGTCTTGCCGGTCTTTACAGCAGGGCCGCCTTCGACAGCCGATTGCTTGGGCTTATTAACGAGCCGGGCGAAATTCTTCATACCGCCGCAGGGGCTATCGATTATCAGTTCGGCTTCAAGGTGTCCCAGACGTGGTTTTATAAATTGCTCGAGAAAGCAATTGCCCCCCTGATTTTCTTCGGCGCCGTAACACTCTATCTGCTCAGCTGCATCGTAGTCCTCGGTCCGGATGAGCAGGCCGTAATAGAGCACTTCGGCAATCCCAAAGACGCACAGGGCCAGGTTCGTCTGGCAGAGCCCGGGGTCACCTTCAAGTGGCCCTGGCCAATCGACATAGCCCGAAAATATCCGACCAAAAGAATTACCGAACTGGATATCGGCTTCGTGCCGAAAACCGACCCGAAGACAGGCCAGGTAATACGGGAACCACTGCTGTGGGGCAAAGAGCATTATAAGGAGGAATACAGCATTCTCGTGGCCAGTCGCTGGGGTGCAGAAGAAGGCGCCGAAGGGGCGGCCCCGGTGAGCTTGCTCAAGGCGAATATTCCCGTTCAGTTCAGGGTGAAAGACATTTACGCGTATCTTTATAATCAGGAAGAGCCGCAAAAGTGGCTCGAGGCGTTGTGTTACCGCGAGCTGGCGAGGTTTGCGGCCGGCGCAACTATCGAGGTCGATAACGAGCAGGCCCTACAAAAAAGTTTGCTTGGAGCGGGCAGGACGCTGGCGAAGGAAGTTCTTACCAAAAACATTCAGCTTGCCGCCGACAAGGCCGGGCTGGGGGTAGAGATTGTTTTTGTGGGGATACAGGGAATTCATCCGCCTCCCGAGGTTGCCGCCGACTATCAGAAGGTCGTCGGGGCCGTTCAGAAAAAGCAGGCCCTGATACTCGATGCCGAGGCGCAGCGCAACAGGACGCTTAGCACTCTGGCGGGAAGCATCGGAGAGGCCGAAAAGCTTTATTCGCTGGCAGCGGAATATCATCGAAACAGGGCTCAAAATGATAATCAGAAATCGACCGAGCTTGACAAGGCATTTGCCGCAGCCAGCGGCGAAATTTTCGCCCGGCTGAGAGAGGCACAAAGCTACGCTTTCAAAAGGGCGACCCTTGCCGAGGCCACGGGCAAACGATTCGCCAGTCAGGTCAAGGCATACCGCGCCGCCGAGGAAATTTATAAACATGAGCAGCGTCTTACCGTTCTCGAAGAGGGCCTGCAGAACATTCGGAAGTACGTCGTGGTGGCCGACACCAATGACAGCCAGGTTTATATAGTTGACCTTCAGGAAAAATTGACACCCGGCCTGTATGAGCTGGGCGGATTTCAGGAGAGCACACAAAAATGAAAAACGTATCAATACCGTTCTTTTTATTAGTGCTGTTCGTTGTGCTTGTGCTGGTCAGCGCGATGTTTCAGGTGCGAGAAACCGAATCGGCGCTGGTGACGACCTTCGGCAAGGTGACCCGAACGTTTACGACGCCCGGCCTTCATTTCAAATGGCCACCGCCGGTCGAATGGGTTCAGAAATTCGATTCGCGTCTTAGGATTCTCGAGGCCGAGCTTGGCGAAACGACGACCAAGGGGGCCGTGCCCGTTATCGTCAACACCTTCGTTGTCTGGCGTATAGCCGACCCATGCGAATTCTTCAACGCCGTGGGCAACGTTACCGAGGCCGAGGCAAAGCTGAGGAGCCAGATAAGCGATACTCAAAACAAGGTCATCGGCAGACATTTCTTCTCGGAATTCGTCAACAGCGACCCGGCGAAGATAAAATTCGAGCAAATCGAAGCCGAGATGCTCTCGGAGCTTCAGGTCGCCGTAAAGGGTCTTTACGGCATCGAGATAAAGGCAGCGGGGATAAAACAGCTTAAGGTCAGCGAAGACGTCAGCAAGGACGTATTCGAGAGAATGCGCAAGGAAAGGGAAAGGCAGACGGAGGCGACAATCGCCGAAGGGACTGCGGCGGCAAAGAAAATAAAGACCGACGCCGACTCGAAGCAGACGGAGCTTTTGGCGGCCGCCGACGCGCGTGCCAAGGCCATAAGGGCGCAGGGCGACGCAGAGGCCGCGAGCTACTATAAGATGCTCGAAGAGGACCCCCAGTTAGCAATGTTCCTCCGCGACATCGAGGCGCTCAAGAAGATACTCGAAAATCGTTCGACGCTCGTCATAGGCGCCGATTCGGAGCCGTTCAAAATGTTGAAAGAAATGCCCAAGCTCGACGTGAAGCGTAAATAAAACAGCACTGGTAAGATTATGGATCAGCAAAACCACAAAGATAGTCACGAATATAAGCCGGACGCCGCGGGGCAGGCGATAAGCCCGGGCTATGACTATTTGTCCGGGGCTTTGAAGGTCAGCTTCGTTTTGCTTAAAATCATAATGGTAATTCTCGTTATCCTGTTTCTGGTGTCGGGCTTCAGGACCGTTGGTCCAGATGAACAGGCGATGGTGCTTCGTTTCGGGAAGATTCGCGGCCAAGGAGAAAAGCGACTTTTGGGTCCCGGCTTGAAATGGGTATTTCCTTACCCAATCGACGAAATCATCCGGCTTCCCGTCCAGAAAAAGACAAACGTTCCTCTCAACCTGTTCTGGTATTATGTGAAGCCGGGCGAGGAGATGAAAGAAGCGACGGGCGAAAAGACATACGCGCCGCCGACGCTCAATCCGCTGACCGAGAGCTATTGCCTTGTCCGCGGGGAAAGACAGACCGGAGCCGCAGCCGGCTCCGAAGGCAGCGATTATAACATTCTTCATTCGAAGTGGGTTCTCGCCTACCAGATTACCGACCCCGAGAGTTTTTTCAAAAACTGTTTTGTTGACGACAGCCAGCTCCAGGCGGGACAAAACTACGCCGACGTTATTGAGCAAAACATTAGTTCAATGCTGCAGAATCTCCTGGCCGACGCCGTTGTCAGGACAATGGTCAATTACACGATTGAAGAAGCGATGTATGAGCGTTCTGCCGGCGTGACGGACCACGTCAGGCGTCTGCTGCAGGACAAGCTCAATAAAATAGACAGCGGCATTATGGTTGTCGCCGTTCAGCGCAACCGGATAGCCGTTCCTCGGCAGGTTGAGGATGCCTTCCAGGCGGCGCACACTGCCGTTCAAACAAAGGAAAAGACCATCAGTGGGGCCAAACTATACGCGGAAAAGACGCTCAACGAGGCAGGCGGCCCCGTTGCCGGCGAACTTTTGCAGGTCCTGCGAAGCAACGATGTGAACGAACAGCAGCGAGAGGTTCTTTGGTTGCAGCTGGCCGGTAAAGCGCAGGAGCAAATCGCCGATGCCCGTGCATATCGCACCAAGGTCGTCGAGGCCGCCCGCGCCAACGCGGACTATCTTCATCAGATTCTGCCCGAGTACCGCAAACATCCCGAGCTGGTAGTCCAGAGGATTTACATGGACGCCATCGAGCAAATTCTCGAAAACGCCGACGAGAAAATCTTCGTTCAGCCGGGACAAAGCGCGGGGACTGAGCTCAGAGTCCTGATAAACAGAGACCCTGCGATAAAACAAAAAAAATGAAAAGCAAAAGTAACGGGATGACGAGAAATAAATAATGGCGCACGAACATTTGCATTTTAAGGACGATATCGCCGTCGAGCAAACGCACGGCAAGCAAATCCGCGTCAGCATCGCCTTGTTAGGGACGCTGGCAGGGGGGATGCTGCTATTGAACAGCATCATAGGCAAATCGAGGTTTATCTACGGTCCGGACAGTTTCCAGACCGACATCCTCGCACTGGCCGGCGCCATTCTGCTCGGAGCGCCAATCGTCTGGCACGCAATCAAGAGTTTGCTTCGGAGAGAGACCCATATGGACGAGCTTGTGGCTTTGGCCATCGTCGCCGCCATCGCCACCCAGCAATACATCGCCGCGGGCACGGTCGCTTTTTTTATGCTCCTCAGCGAGCTGGTTGAAAGCCGAACAGCCCTCGGAGCGAGAGTGTCCATCGAGTCGCTGGTGAAGCTTACGCCTCAAAAGGCAAGCCGTCTTAATCCCGACGGTTCCGAAACCGAGGTAATGGTCAGTGAAATCAAACCGGGCGAAGTTGTGCGGGTCAGGCCGGGCGATAATATCCCCGTTGACGGCGAGGTCGTAAAAGGACTGAGTTCCATCAATGAGGCGACAATCACCGGCGAGGGATTGCCCGTTGACAAGGTCCCCGGTATGCAGGTCTTTGCCGGGACAAGCAACCTCACCGGAGCGCTGGATATCACTGTTACAAAAGCCGGTAAAGATACGACCCTGGGCAAGGTCCAGTCGCTTATTTTGCAGGCCGAGCAGACAAAAATACCTATTATGCGGATTATCGACCGGTATGTTAAATGGTACACCCCGACGATTCTGATGATTGCCGGCATCGTTCTGTTTTTTACCCGCAATATTAACTACGCCATTACAATTCTGGTTATCTCGTGTCCATGCTCGCTGATACTGGCGACGCCCAGCGCGATGGTCGCAGCGATATCGGCCGCGGCACGGCTGGGCATATTAGTGAAAAACGTTGCCGACCTCGAAATCGCGGGCAAGATTACCGCGATGGTCTTCGACAAGACGGGGACATTGACGACAGGCCGGCTGTATGTGACAAAGCTCACGCCGGCAGATGGTGTTGAGCCGTCCAGGTTATTGTCGATATCCGCCGCCGCTGAGAAGATGAGCAGGCACCCCGCGGCAAGGGCGCTATTAGAAGTGGCCAAGCAGGCGAACCTTACTCTGCCCGATACCGATAAATTTTTCGAAACGCCCGGCAAAGGCGTTACCGCTATGGTGGCGGGCTCTCGCATCACCGTCGGCAGAGATACTTTTCTGAAGGAAAATAGCGTCAAGATGTCCGGTATCACGCCGCCTGCCCTGCACGAAGAGCAGGGTTTCAGCACGCTTTACGTTGCCGTGGATGACAAGTGCATCGGCTGGATAGGCATGCAGGACAAAACCAGACCCGAAGCACAATTAGCTGTAAAAGACCTCGTTGCACTCGGTGTAAAAAGAATAACTATGCTGACCGGCGACAGAGACGAGGTTGCCGGACGCGTCGCTGCGGAGCTCGGCTGCACGGACTATAAGGCACATTGTCTGCCGCAGGACAAGCTCGCGATTGTCGAAAAAATCAAGAAAGACGGTTACACTGTTCTCGTGGTGGGCGACGGGATAAACGACGCACCGGCTCTGGCCGCAGGCGACCTCGGCATTGCTATGGGCGCCGCCGGCTCCGACGTAGCAATCAACTCCGCTTCGATTGCCTTGTTGAGCGACGACCTCAAACGGCTGCCGGCCTTGGTGCAGCTATCTCGCAGGACTCGCTCCGTTATCAACACCAATCTTGCCTTCGGCGTCAGCTTCATCATTATTGGAATTTCTTTATTTTTTCTGATTATGCCTACTGTCGCCGCGTTTTTGCATTTTGCAAGCTCGCTGGTTGTTGTATTTAATAGCGCCCGCTTAGTTCGCCACGGCGAGGAGCTTGGGCACCGTAATGTCCCAGCCGCGTAGAATTTTTGTATGCAAGCCAAGACAGGATTAACCGTTTATGGAATATGCGATTGAAACTTTCTCTCTGACCAAGACCTTCTCCGACTGGTGGGGTCGAAACAGGGTCATCGCCGTTGACGAGCTCAACCTTAAGGTTCGGAGCAACGAGGTCTTCGGTCTTTTAGGCCCGAACGGCTCAGGCAAGACAACTACTCTCAAAGTGCTTCTTGGCCTGCTTCATCCGACGAAGGGAAAGGCGATTGTGCTTGGAGGAGACGCCACCGACCCGCAAATAAGCCGCAGAATCGGTTTTCTTCCTGAAGAGTCATATTTATACAGGTATCTTACCGCCCGCGAGACGCTCGATTTTTACGGAAGATTGTTCAAACTGCCTTCAAAAGTCCGCAAGCTTCGCATCGAGGCATTGCTCGATATGGTCGGTCTCAAGGCCGTAGCGCACAGGTGCGTCGGGACTTTCTCGAAAGGTATGGCCAGAAGAATCGGACTGGCACAGGCGCTCATTAACGACCCCGACCTGCTCATTCTCGATGAACCAACAACGGGTCTTGACCCTATTGGAACCAGACAAATCAAGGACCTTATAATCGAACTTGCCGAACGCGGCAAGACGATTTTGCTCTGCAGTCACCTGCTGGCCGACGTAGAAGACGTCTGCGACAGAATAGCAATTCTTTATGGCGGCAGGATTCAGACCGAAGGCGTCGTCGGCGACCTCTTGCGACATTCCGACAAGGTCGAAATAACGACAGATTGCCTCAGTTCACAAGCGATTGAGAAAATAAAACGAGTCATCGCCGATGAACATGCCGAATGTGCCATAGACAACCCAATGACCAAGCTCGAAACGTTTTTCATCGATATTGTCGCAGCGGCCCAGCGGGAGGCCCTGCCTACCAGCGGCGCCGTCAGCAAAATGGGGCTTAGCGAGTTTCTTTCTGCGAAGCCCGATGAGCAATCCCGCCGAAAAGCCATACTCGACCAGCTTGTCTCCGCCAGGCCTTCAACGGAAGGAATTGCCGATACCCGAATGCAGTATGTCCAGCCGCAGCCGGCCCCTGTTCCTTCGACCGATGAAGATTTACTCAAGAAGCTGACCGAAGAAGCCGGCTCGACCGAATCCAAGCCGGTTTCGCAGCCGGCGCAGAGTAACCCTGTGCCTATGCAGCCCGACGAATTAGCCAAAGATGTTCTCGATGAGCTGACAGGCCGTTCTGAATCCGGCAAGCCGCAAGACCCTGATATTCAGCGGGGAGGCAATAATGCGTAGTATCTGGGCCGTTGCCGTAAATACTGTAAAGCAGGCGCTGCGCCTTAAAATCGTGGCCGTCTTTATAGTTTTGCTGCTTGTGCTTTTGCCTGTGATGGGTCTCAAGATGACCGGCGACGGTACTCTGAAAGGTCATCTCCAGGCATTCGTCAGTTATTCTCTCTCGCTGACGACTTTGCTTCTGGCGCTATTGACCATTTTTGCCGCCACGTATACGCTGACCAGCGATATCAAAGACAGGCAGGTTTATACTGTCCTTACAAAGCCCATCCGCCGATTCGAGTTCGTTCTCGGCAAGTTTTTGGGGGTGCTCATTCTGGATGCCGGCCTGTTGCTGCTTTTTTCCGCCATCATTTACGGTATAACCGTTTCGTTGCCGAATTTTATAAAAGCCGACGACGAGCAGATTGCCGAGGTCCGCAACGAGTTTTTTACCGCCAGGGCGTCTCTGACTCCCGAAGAACCCGACATATCCACCGAGCTTGACAATGTTTATAACAAGCTCAAAGAGTCGGGCGAACTGCCAGCCGGAGTTGATGAACACCCGGTTGCTCGCCGTAACTACAGAAAAGAGCTTGCCACTCGTATCGGCCTTAGAAAACGCGCGGCTGTGGTTGGCGAAGAGATGCTTTGGGAATTCAACAACGTCAGGCCGGAAGACCCGAACCAAAGCTTGTTTGTAAGGTTCAAATACGACGTGGCGGTCAATCCGCAGGACCAGCAGATTTACAGCAGATGGATTATCGGCGACGTTCGTCAGATTCAAACTACCGGCGTTCTTGAGACCCCCGTTTATTCACTGGAGCGAAAAGACCTCATACGGACTTTCCATGAATTTGAGGTGCCCGCCGACGCCGTCGCGCCCGATGGCTATGTCGCTCTGGCATTTCAGAATGTTCCTCTCAATGATACGGTCGTTATCTTTCCGCCCGAAGACGGCCTTGAGCTTCTCTACAAAGCCGACACCTTCACGGCTAATTTTTTTAGGACCGTCCTGCTTGTCCTGGTTCGCCTTGTTTTCCTCGCGGCTCTGGCTGTATTCGCCGGCTCGTTTTTGTCGTTCCCGGTTGCCATTTTGCTTTGCCTGGCAGTGTTTGCAATGGCCAATATGAGCGGTTTTATCAACGAATCGTTTGAATCTTTAGGCGCAAACATCAGCAAGGTTTATTATTATTCGTTCAAGCCGCTGATAGGCCTGCTGCCGCAGTTCGACCAGCCCGGCGTGTCCAAATACCTTGTTTTTGCGCGTTTGTTCAGCTGGCCGGAGCTGGCGAAGCTCGGCGCATCCACCCTGTGCCTGAAGGCGCTGCCGCTGGTGATTTTGTCGTTAATCATTTTCAGCTATCGCGAAATTGCAAAAGTCATATTGTGACGCTAATATTAGCAAACGCCCGCTCGAAGACGGTTAAACATTAGCGGATTTTTTGTCGTAGATATTCTGTCAGAATTGTCCGCCGCGGGCAGATACAGAATTATGCGTTTACGTGACATAATAATTTGTGCTGTGGGTATTATCCTTGCTGTCGTCCTGCTTACCGCGGCCGGCTCGCGCCTTGACTTCATCAACTCACAGCGGCTCGAAATGCAGCTTATAAGCAACGAGCCGCTCCAGAATGCTCCTCCGTCGCTCGCATTTGCCACCGTTGCGATGGGTGCATTTCGGGGACTGGTTGTTGACGTTCTTTGGATGCGCGCCGACCGTCTGAAGGAAGAAGGCCAGTTTTTTGACGCAAAACAACTGGCTGACTGGATAACCGTCCTTCAGCCGAGGTTCGCCCAGGTGTGGGAGTTTCAGGCGTGGAATATGGCCTATAACATTTCTGTCGCCATTCCCGCCAGTGAGCCCGAACAGAGGTGGCAGTGGGTGAAAAACGGCTATGAGCTGCTGCGCGACCGTGGCATTCCGATGAATCCGAAATCCATCCTGCTGTATCGTGAGCTTGGCAGAATTTTCCAGCACAAAATAGGCAGCAGCAGCGACGATGACAACAGATACTATAAGCTGCAGCTTGCCTTGGCGATGGAGCCGCTGCTGGGGCCTGCCGATAACGACTGGTTCGAGCGGCTCGCAAAGGCGTCTTCTGAATGGCGGCAGATAGTTTCTGACCCGAATATTTCGCCTTTTATCGACGCCCTTAAAGCCGGGGACAAGACCTTCAATGATGGAAGTCAGTTCGTCGGCAATTATCTTTCTTTACGGCAAAACCCGGCAAGATTTGACCCCGCCGCCTTCAAAGTCATAGACCGTTTCAGAGGCACAAAAGCCCTGGCGGATTTCGACGTTTTTGCAAAGGCCTGGCGGTTACGTAACGAGTGGAAGCTCGACCCCGAGCTGATGCTGGAACTGAACCGGACATACGGCCCGGTTGATTTCAAGGACCCGAATAAACATTATTCGCTCGACTGGCGTCATCCCGACACACACGCGATATACTGGGCTGTTAAAGGACTTCGGATGGCAGGCAAAAAGGACGTCAAAAAGACAGGGCCTGATGTATACCCAATCGACGAGGAAAATACAGACCGCATCGTTGCTCACAGTTTGCAAAACCTTTTCAGATACGGGAAAATCTTCATTTATGATGTTAAAGACGACCAGCTTACCCGGTTGCAGATGGCTGGCGTTGAATCGGGTCTTGCCGCAACAAAAGAGATATTCCTTCGCCCTGACTTGAGAATGTTCGACCCCTACGAAAAGGTAGCGACGAAAATCATCGAAAAATATGCCGACCCGAACGACGATTTTCAGGATTCGCACGAGACGCAGAAACGCAATATGCTCAGTAACGCCCTCTACGCGTTTTATCAGGCCGGCCACAAGCGAAAGGCGCAGGAAATTTATGACCGCCTGAGAAAGCTTTATCCTCGTCCCGAGTTCAGTAATCCCTCCGCCGAATACTACGTCAAACAGCTCCTGCGTGAAGAAATCAAGGACATAAGCGCCGCCAAAGCCGACCAGATGATTATTACGATGCTGCGCGAGGCCTATTTCAGATATGCCCTTCGCGACGACGATGAATCATACGGCATAGAAAAGCTGGCCGAGGAGATTCACGATGCCTACAATCAGCACTTCAGCGACGACCCGCGTCTGATGCTGCCGGATTTCAAGGTGATGAGATATGCCGCAATACGCGATTTCTTTAATGACGAGCTGTACCCGCTTGTAATGCGACGAAATCTCCTGGCGCGGATAAGAGTCGAGCGTCCTGAGCTTGCGGAACAGTTCAGTCAGATTGAACAGCAATTGCTCCAGCAGTCACAGCAGGGGCAATGATGAATATATCGCAGGGGAAACTCGACGACGTTCTGTCTTCCAAACTCACCGCCTCGCAGCAAAAGGCCGTCTTTCATCGTGAGGGTCCTTTGCTTGTTATCGCCGGGCCTGGCAGCGGCAAGACCCGCGTAATAACTTTTCGTATTGCCGCCCTGATTGAATCGGGCGTTTCTCCTCAAAATATCTGCGCCATAACGTTCACAAACAAGGCCGCAGATGAAATGCGTCAGCGTGCCGCCGCGCTCGGCGCGTCCGTCGGCGCGCACATCAGCACCTTTCACTCTCTTTGCGTTCGCATCCTCCGCAGATACGCGGCGTTTGCCGGCATCAATCCCAATTTCAGTATCTACGACGCCGCCGACCAGACCAAATGCGTCAAACAGGCGATTGTTGACTGCAGCCTTAATACGACTGATTTTTCACCTGCACGAACTCTCGACGCGATATCGACCTTGAAAAACAAGCTCATCGACGGCGAGGCCTTTCAACAGCAGGCCGACGATTATTTCTCGAAGACGCTTTCGAAAATCTATTCCCGCTATCAGCAAATCCTTAAAGACCTCAACGCCCTCGATTTCGATGACCTTCTTATGAAGGCGGCGTTTCTTCTGGAAGAGCATCCGGAGATACGCGCCGAACTCGGCAATCGTTTCAAATTTTTGCTAATTGACGAATACCAGGACACAAACCACGCCCAGTACAGAATCGCAAAGGCCCTTGCCTCAACACACAACAATATCTGCGCAACCGGCGACCCGGACCAGTCGATATACCGCTGGCGTGGGGCCGATATACACAATATTCTCGATTTTGAACGCGACTGGCCGGACGCTTTGGTAGTTCGCCTCGAAGAAAACTTTCGCAGCACACCCGGCATTCTCGAAGCAGCGGACCGGCTGATTGCCCATAACCAGAGCAGAAAGGAAAAACGGCTGATAGCGACAAGGCCGTCCGCGGGCAATGTTTCCGTCGAGCCGTTCGAAGATGAGGAGCAGGAATCGCTTGGAGTCGCTGAGAATATCAGGCGGTTGGCTGATGAGGGGATTTCGCTGGGGAAAATCGCGGTTTTTTATCGCGTCAACGCACAAAGCCGTGCGCTCGAGGAGGCCTTCATCAGAAGTAAAATCCCCTATCAAATTGTCCGCGGCGTCGAATTCTATAACCGCAAGGAAATCCGCGACGTCTTGGCGTATTTGAAGGTCCTCGTCAATCCAAATGATGAAATTGCGCTGCTCCGCATCATCAATACACCTGCCCGCGGGATAGGAAAGACAACAATCGACAAGGTCAAGGCCTACGCCACTCGGAACGGAATCGGCCTTTTAGAGGCCATAAAAAAGGCAGAGCGCATCGACTCTTTATCAGAAGGAACAAGAAATAAACTTGTTGCGTTTGCAAATATGCTTGAAAAATTCAAAAAAGATACAGCTGGCAAAGTCGCAGCACTTGCGGAGCGCGTCTTTGTCGAATCCGGTTTGGCCGCAGTTCTGAAGGCAGGAGGTATAAAAGAGCAAGACGCTCTTGAAAACATCAAGGAACTGATAAAAGGTGCCGCTGAATATGATGAACGAGTAGTGGGGACGGTTCACGAGTTGCTCCTACTTGATTATCTTCAGCAGATATCTTTGTTCAGCGACGTCGATGCTTATGATGTCGGGGCCGAACGGGTGGCGTTGATGACGCTGCACTCCGCAAAGGGACTTGAATTCGATAACGTCTTTATCGTCGGCGCAGAAGAAGGTCTATTGCCTCACGAAAGAAGTGCAGACGACGGCGACGAAACTGAAGAGGAGCGACGCCTCTTTTTCGTCGGTATAACTCGCGCTAAAACCAACCTCCACGTCAGCTTCGCCAGATACCGCCAAATCAGGGGACAAATCCTCAGAACAATTCCATCTCAGTTTCTTTTTGAGCTTGGGCTTGAATTTTCCGAATCCGCCTCTAAATCCGCCTCCGCTGAAGCTTCCGACTTCGCTTACGCTACGCCGGTCGAGTCGGCGAACAGGTCCGGAATCGACAATTCACTTCTTATTTCCAAACCCTTGATTGCTAACTCTCAATTTAGCAGGGGCGATATCGTTGTACATAAGAAATTCGGCATCGGCACCGTAAAGGATTTCGCGGATATGGGTGAGAACTCTGTCATTACCATCGCCTTTAACTCAGGTCTTACCAAATCTCTGATGACCAAGTACGCTAAGCTTGCAAAAATATAACACTACGACGGACTCATTTATCATCGATTTTTGGGGTACTGTTTTAGTCGTTTGGTTCAGAATAAAGTTCTCTCTGTTGTGTCAGTGCTTTATCAAGATTGTATCTGGTTCCCTGCAAATCCGGGCTGATTTGCAGCGCCTTATTGTAATAAGTGATAGCTTCATTAAGTTTACCCTGCATATTAAGCACAACACCAAGGTCGTTATATAATAATGCTTGATCGGGTTTTAACTCCAGCGCTTTGTGATAATGCTTTTCAGCATCGGCCCAAAGCTCATTTTCCCGAGAAAGAGTTCCAAGAGCATAATATGCAGCAGCTTTATCTTCTAACGTATTGAGTTTTTCTTCTATAGCTTTTATCTGGATGGAACGGCATTCTCGTATTAACGTCTCATCCTGTAAAATAGAACAATCCATTAGGTGGCTGGAACAATAATCAGTGACTATTTTTGCATACCGTTGCATTTGTTCGGGCGTAGCATTGGCAAGGTTGATAATATCGGTCCTCGGAGTATTTAAGGAAAAATTCAAAACTGCAAAATCTATTTGTGCGTTTACGTCGGGAATAATCCCCTCAAGGACACTTAGAGTTTCAGATTTTAAGCTTCGTTTTGCGTAGATGTTTTCCTGAATGGCGGGGTCACTGGCAAACATCGTTTTGGGGGCGGAAAATTCCAATCGCGGCCAGGTATCGGTATTAATCGGTCCGGGGCCGCATAGCCCATTGAGATCTTCAGTTACAATCAGCCCGTATAAGGACTTGGGATTAAGCAAAGTCATATTTTGGGACTTTTGTGCAAATTGGAAATTTCGTTCGGTGTTATTCAGTATAAGACCATTATCTCCCTTAAATCCAACCATGAGATAATCGTTGGAGGATGTATTTATTAAAACACTATTAGGAAAGATATTTGCAAAAGTCCTGACGACCATAGAAAAAGAAGGCCAATCCATTTGATAAGAATGAATAAATTGTGCAAACATTCCGTCCTGATATAACCTGTCTCTGGCCAGTTCGAAAAAGTCTTTTGTAAACAATGCTGCCAGACCCGCCATCCAAGGATTGGAAGGTTCTGAAATTATTACATCATATTTACGATCAGTAAGTAGAAGATGAGCTCTGCCATCCTGAATAATGAGGTCGGTTCTCGGGTCTGAAAGCACGTTGCCATTCCATTGATCAAAAAACCTGCTTGCCTCAACTACCTGATTGCTGATTTCTAGTATATCTAATCGCTCTACGGGATAACAAAGTGCCTCCCCGGCTGTAATGCCGCTTGCCAGTCCGAGCACCATTACTGTTTTCGGATTAGGATGAAACATAATCGGCAAATGAGCACTTAATACTTGTGTAGGCATATCCTGAGTAGTCCCTGCGTCAGGTTTGCCGCTGATTGTCATAAAATAATCAATTTCCCCAAGTTCATCCTGAACTTCTAAAACTGTGGTAAAACCTGCAACGCCATCTCCATAATAAACAACCTTGCCAAGTTTATATTTATCCAATATATCCGAACCATTCCATAGGGCATTCAACCAGCCGGTTTTTTTAATCGTGGAGCTAATTGCCTGTAATCTATGATATTTGCCCATAGACAAAGACGCTCTGTTCCATCTGGGGAAAATCAGGCACAGTATCACTCCCAGTGTTGCAGGGGCAACTACCGAAGCTAATTTTGCCTTGTCCTGTTTGTTAATCCAAACGAGCCATGCAGCAATAATTAACGTTGTAAAGATTTGAATCCCGAAAACGAGCTTTAAGCCGTTTTCCTTTCCCATCAGGGGTAATAATAAAAAACCTGCAGAAAAAGAACCGAGCACCGCCCCGGTAGTGTTAACCATATAGGCAAATCCTATGGATTTCCCTACTCTTGAAAGAGAAGGTGTGCAAACCTTGCCTACCAGTGGGAATGTCGCACCTAGACAAACGGTCGGCAGAAACATAAAGGCGAATAAAATTATAGCTTTTGAAACGCTTAAAAGAATAAAGCTGTTTTGAAATGTATAAATAAGCTTGGCAAAAAAGAATTGGCTGTTGCCTAAAAGCTGGCTGACGAACATCGCCAATAAGACCGCGGCTAATTGTGTGTATATTAAAAGCCATATTGGTTTTTCAACTTTATCGCCAAGCCAGCCGAAAAATATGCTTCCCAGCGCGAGACACGTGATAAAAGTAACAAGAACGATCGTGAAAGAATACGTGGTAGGTCCGATGACTAATCCTAATAGTTTGGTCCAGATGACCTCATAAGACATTGCGCAAAAACCTGAAACAGCGAATATTATCAAAGCAGCAGGGATGGTGCCTTTATAGGTTGAAACCGCTGCTTCCTGCCGGGACTGCTCGAAAGCATCTTCTCCGGCCTGATTTATTTGTCCTTCATCTGTTTTGAATTTGTAACTTGCCACAATAGATACCAGACCGATGACTAAATTTATCGTCGCTGCGAAAACTAACGCACCTGTCATGCCGAGATAATTTATCAGCCAGAAACCGCATAAAAGAGAGCCGACTGCTGCTCCGATGGTGTTCAGGCCGTATAGCCGCCCGATACGGTTGGCCAGATGGGACATTCTGCTGACGTAGAACCTGCATAAAATTGGCAGGGTAGCTCCCATACATATAACCGGTAGAATTAAAAGAACGCTACATACGACAAATGTTAAAAAGCTGTAAAGCATGAAGTGGTTGAAAAGCGAGTTATAAATTACCTCACAAATCGGCTTAACATTTGTCAGTATCATTGGCAAAAGCAGGCAATACACTCCGACAGCAAGTTCCAGGATTCCGTACATTCTTACCAGCTTGAGAGGGTGCTTAATTAGGTCTGTCGTCTTGCCCGCCAGGAAGCTACCCAGGCCGAGGCCGCCCATAAAAACAGTAAGAATGATGCTGACCGCGAACGGCGCTGCGCCTATGATTTTCACTATCATCCTGGTCCACAGGATTTCGTATATCAGGCCGGTCATGCCTGAAAAAAAGAAACATATCAGAATCAGCGTCATTACACTGCTGAATGGCGACTTTTCTTTGGTTGAATTAGTTTCTTCCATTGTTTGAACCTACATCAAAAATATGTTCTTTTTGTTCTCTGATGACCAAGTACGCTAAGCTTACAAAAACGCCCCTCCCACAGGATGTTCAAGGGGCATTGCGAGGCAGGATAAAGTATAACACGGAGAAATCTTAGAAGCTATAGTTATATGTTACTATAACGCCGTGGGCCTGGTAGTCATCAAAACTTCCGCCATTATGATTGTTGAAGTTATAGAACTCATAGCCCAGGCCTACTGTCTGATTCGCCGCAAACCGGCGCTTTAGCGCTATTCCAACTTTATCATATACGTAATTTCCGGCATCATCCACAGCACCAAGAGCTTCGGTGTGCTGGAAACCTAAAGTGCCGGTGGTTTTTTCATTGAAGGCATAAGTTCCGTCCAGCAGCAGTGAGTATGAATTTCCTCTGAAGTCCCACGGATGTGAGCCAGGAGAAGTAGATACGTTTTCGGTTGGAATAGTGGTTACAGGCGTGAAGATTCTGCGGTTTTCGAGCATAAACGTTCCCACCAGAAACAAATTCTGTGTCGGGTTTAACGAAATACTTCCTGCTCCCCGATGGGTCTGATGGTCTGCCGTTTCACCACCAAGGGAAAAATTAAATTCTTCCTGTATATACTGATATAATAACGCAGTATTAGTGGTATTATTTATTCTAAAATCAGTTTTTAATAAAACCTCGTTACCGGTCAGGCGATAGTTACCGAGCCAGCCCGGATATCCAGAAGATAAATCAAATAAGTTGGTATGACTGCGTTCGAGGTTTTTAGATTTATAAGATACAGTTGTTTTTACAGCAGGATTAAAGCGGTGCACGGCCTTAAATGTGTAAATCTGGTCAAGGGAATCCGTATCGGTCTTGCGAGCAAAACTGGCAGGGGTTCTTGTATCGTTCGCATCCCAGCCCAGGTCGCGCTGCTCAAGATCAGCGTCAAAACTCAATGTCGTTCTCTTCATAGCTTTATAGACCAGTCGTATTGATTCCGCAACACGCACTTCGTCAAGAGTGCTGCGAGTCATAAAGTTACTCCCGCTGTAAAACCACAAACTTTCTCCTTCAGTTTTGGAATCCTCAATACGGACGCCAGCGCTTAAATCCAGACCCTTTACCTGCAGAACATCGGCCTTGCGGTATCCGAGGCCTGTAACGTTTGTCCTCTTGCTGTTACCTACATCTAATTCGTCCACGTATAACGCAGGTCGCCAAAAGGTCCTGGTGCTGTCATTATTAAGGTAATTGTACATATAGTTTGCGGTAACATAGGTCTTTTCATCGAGGAAGCTGTCAAACATAGCCATTGTCCGCCAGTTTGTATAGCCAAGGTCATCTAAAGTGCTGGCATCACTGGTCACATTGCCACCGCTGTCGTAAACCGTATACTCGCTCACATGACTGCGTTGCCTGTCATGGTGCTGTTCAAACTCCTGTCTGATTCTTAAGTTGTATTTCTCAGCAAATGTGTGAGAGACCTCACCATAAAAGGTGTCTGTAATTCCCCTCATATTAACCACACCTGGTACAAACAAGGGGTCGGGTACTCCGGATGGTGCCTCGCTGCCGCGCAGAATCACTTCTTTGCCGTCTTTCTCCAGACGGTGCCAGCCGAATATAAAATGTGGCTTGTCAGGCGGAGTTAAGCCCACCTCGATATTATAGTTCCTGCGGTCAACAAAATAGTCGCCGTCGGGCATTTCCAACAGCCCCTTATTGGGGGAGTTCCAAAATTCGTTTGAGCCGTCGTAATATCGTCTCTTGCTGTCAAAGTCGAACTTCAAATAGTGACTGTTTTCCTTTTCCAGGAGCAGGGACATATCGTAGTCATAGTCGTGAAGGGCTTTGCCCTCAAGGATGACCTTGTATTCGTCTTCAGCGGGCCGGACGTTTTCAAGATGAAGCCAGTCAATGCCGCCGGTGGAGCGGTCCGTCATCCAGTTGTCTTCCCGGAATCGGCCTGCGTCTCCATCTACGCCGATGTATTCGTAACGGTACCGGATTTCTCCTGTCAGGTTGCCGCTCAAATTGTTTGGTTCAGCGGATTGGGAAATATCCGCAAATGCTGATAGAAAAATAAACACAACTATCGCAACTTTCCACCCCGTTCCTTGTTTCATATATAATACTCCTGAATTTTTAGATTCCTTTTCTTAAACTCCAAGATATAGCGACTTAGTAACGCAAAGACGATCTGGCATTATTAGAACCATGGGCCTTTGTGTGGCAGTCAATACAGCTGTATCTTTCGCTTGAATGATGAGTTCCTCCCATCTTATTCTCTATATGGCAACGTACGCACGTTATAGTTGGGCCGGCTAAAAGCAATTTGTCATTTATAGAACCGTGTGGCATGTGGCAGATTGTACATCCTTCACGCAGGGCCTGGTGCTCAAAGACAAACGGCCCTCTCTGCTCTTTGTGGCACTTGAAACATGCCTCATCCCGTCCGAGCAGCATTGCTCCTCCGGTGGCCCGCACATCGCTTCCATGCATATCGTGGCAATCAGTGCAGAACATTCTTCCTTCGGGCACGGGATGATGATGCTGGAGCATAAACTGACCTTTAACCTGGAGGTGGCAGGTAAAGCAGGCCGTTTCAGCATTTGCGCGGATAATCCAGCTCTTGTTGGTTGGGTCATCAATATGTAAACTTCCGGGGCCGTGACAGGTTTCGCAGGCCTCGGCCTGGCCTTGCTGAGCTTCATCGTAGTTTACGTCAATCGCCACGCTTGCGTGGTCGCTGAGCTTGAAATATTTGTCCTCGTCTTCGTGGCAGCCGGCACAGGTTTCCCGCCCGACGTAGGAGGCGCCCGGAATTGACGGCGGCGTCATAACCACGGGTTTGTATTCGAAAACACTACACGCTCCAATAAAAATACCCAAACCCGTGAATAATAGTATTACTAACCATCCTGTTATCCAAACTGTTTTTCTTTTCATAATCCTTTTCCCTTTAGAAGAACACTTTTCTTGTCGGCCTCTTATGTCTGCGATTATTATTCCTGTCGGTATTTCAGCGGAAATCTTTCGTGTGTGTCTTCGGTTTTAAATTTTTCAAAGTCGAAATGATAGTCGGGACCGCTTGTCGGGTTCCTCAGGTTATGGCAGGTCGTGCAGGTTTTTATATTTATTTCGTACTGGCCGGTCTGATAAAGCTCGTCGAGCGTATATTTCTCCTTTTTAGTCAAGGCGTTGTTATGAATCTCAACGTATTTGCTTCCGGGGCCGTGACAGCTCTCGCACGATGCCCCCTCGTTTTCCTGAGCACGCTTCACCGCCTTTAAATCGTCTTTTTCAGGTATTTTGTAGCCCCCCGGCATACCGAAACCCGTTGTATGACACTCAAGACATTTGGTATCTTTGGTATAGTCCTTCTGCGGGTCAAAACCGGCCTTTATTTTGGCTTCGGCCGCCATCCCCGGCTTTAACGAATCGAGAGCCCTCGCCATTTTTGTCTTCTTCCAGCCGTTGAACTCCTTTATGTGGCACTTTTTGCAGTTGCTGGTTCCCTCATAAGCCGCCATCTTGTCGGCAATCAGGACCTGTGCGTCGCGCAGCATTATGGCCGCGTTATCGAGGTCGTCTTTGCTTTCATAAATAAGGCCTAATTCATACCTTGCTCGAATGGCTGTCGCCTCGTCATCAAGCAGCGTAAGCAGGATTTTTTCACTTTCTTCGGCCTTGCCTGCCTTGACCAGGTCTATGGCATCCTGCAATCTTCTGGTTGGAACGGGAGGAAGGGTTTTCGTCAAGGTGTCTTTGAAATATTTGATTGCCTTGCCCGGCTCATTTATTTCGTAATATATTAAGCCCAGCTCGTAGCTGGCCTCGGCGGCGGTCGCCTCCTGCGCAAGAAGCGGCTGTAAAATGCCCTCCGCCTCCTTTAATTTTCCCGTCCGGGCAAGAACGGCCGCTTTCTCTATCTCATTTTCACTGCCGGTCGCCTCCGGGCTGCTCATAATCACCGAAAAAAAAAACACATCACGATTACAAAAACGCTTTTTGGTGTAATATGCTTTTTCATTTCAATATTCCTTAAAAATTCGTTTTCTTATTCACGTTGATGACCGGCGTCCTCGTGACATTCGACACATTTTAGCTGTGATTCCTTCTCGTCGGTTTTCAATGCCTCCATATGTGCGTCGCGTATCATTTCGTTGCTCGGTTTGCTCAGCAAATCCACGTGGCAGCGGGTACACTTTTCATTGGTCATACGGTCGAGCACCTCGATACGGATTTTCTCCGGCTCGTATTTTGTACCGAACCAGCGTCCCATATAATGTTTGTACATATCTTTGCCGCCGGAATATGCCTTGACTATGATATGCCGGAAATAGTCGTTTTTGTCCGGTAGATGGCAATCAATACATTCCGCCTGCAGTCCCTTGCTGCCGCCGCCGTGCACGGATTCTTGCCACGTGTGTAATGACCTGTGCATTTCGTGACAATTGCTTCCGCAGTAGTGTGATGCGGATACCGGCTCCATCGCTGCATTCAGTACGACAAAGCACAATAAGGCAAAAACAAGCCCCGCAATAAACGGCAACGCTCGTTTCCTGACGACGCCAAATATCGTTCTAAAATATTTTGCCATCTATGTATTTCCTTCAGTGTGGTATAGAAAACAGGTCTATATATCTAATATAGAGCAATTGTATCGGCAAAACATACATCGAAGCTTGTTTAGTCGGTAACAACTGTATCATTTTTTTTACAAGAATCCTTGCTGTGCTTCAATAAAGCGGAATTCTCAGAAGCCGGTTTCATATCAAGTATTTTCTGATAAAAGCCTTTTGACTTCTGCAATCAAGACCTGTGGTTCGGCCGGCTTGTTCAGAAATCCGTCCACAGGAAGCCAGTCCGGGTCTCCGGCAGTAGATTTAAAATTTATTCCGCTTTTTTCCTTGACCGCCGTGAGTATCAGGATGGGTATGTCTTTAAACCGGGGATTTTGCTTTAATTCTCTGGACATCTCAAATCCGTCAGACCAGGAATGCATCATAACATCTAATATGATTAAATCGGGATTATCATTTCTGATTTTCTCCATCCCTTCGGTTCTGTTGGCGGCTGAGAGTACTGTAAACTGCTCACTTTCCAAAGCGATCTTCATTGCCTTGGTCAAGTCCTGGTCGTCATCCACAATTAAAATTTTCGACTTCACCATGCTTATCCTCAAAATACATCTTCGTGGGCGTTAAGAGTTGTTGCCCAGCCTTAGTAAAATATTATACAGTATCCCCATAGGAATACTATACCAGTGTTATTTTTACATTTATAATGGCCAAATGTCAAGGTAAAAATTGGCGTCCAGGAAATATGTTGTCTTCTATTGTTTGTAGGCATGAAAATCGCTTTCTACGCAGTAAAAATACGGATATTTGAGGAACAAACTAAATAGGGTAGGCAAAGATTTGGGAATAAAGTTTTTGGGCAGTTGGAAGAAAATTATTTTACAGAAACTCTACTTAGCCAGGTGCGATTTGAGTGGGATATGAGCTATAAGATACCTGTTGTGTTAAATGCGACTTGTTTTGCTTCGGCCTTTGCTGCACATCGACATCAGGGATTATACGAAAGGTATCGTGGATTCCTTATAAATAGCTGTGGTGCATAAACCGAATAAGATTACTCTGTGGCTACATCTATTTCAGAATAGGGTAATGGATTTTAGGGTTTTTTGTTGTGACCCAGGGGAGTTCTTCCCATGTAAGTGTCTCGTTGCAGTCATAGACTATAATACTCCCCAAAAACTGGGGATTAAGCAACATTTTTTCTGTAAATTCTTTTTTCTTTTGAATCAGTAGATTCGTCTTCGTTCTCCATTTCCACATTCATATCCAAATATCTTTTGCCGGCAATCCAATCCTCGCTAATCTCCATCTCTATCGCACTGAC
>JBDRMP010000103.1:0-29544 GCA_043811995.1 Planctomycetota bacterium | reverse complement strand
GAACGACTGATTAAAACATTGAGACAGCGTTTACGACCTATGGGCTGCTTCTATGACGATTCAGCCATCGAAAGGGCTGTCTTTGGCCAATTCCTTCGCTGGCATAAAATTAAACTTACACATAATACTTGACGCTATCGGGGATAAAAAGTGCAATAAGAAAAGTGGTAATCGTCGGGCGTTTATTTGATTAGTGTGCCGACGGCTATGGTGCCATACTGGGAGAAGTCGTCGGCGCCATAGGTTTTCATTGAGTCATTCTGTATAAGGTCCCACAGGTGGTAAACGTCGCTTTTGAGAAAGACCTCGCCCACTTTTTTATCGAATTGTGTTCCGAGGCGGCTTTCGACCTCTTTTATGGCCTGCTCGAGATTGAGGGCGTCGCGGTAGGCACGTTCAGAGGTCATAGCGTCGAAGCAGTCGGCCAGACCTACGATTTTACCCATAAGCGGGATTTGGTCGCCTTTGAGGCCGGTGGGGTATCCCAAGCCATCGACGCGTTCGTGATGATAAAGGACGCCCGGGATGATATCTCGCATTTGTTTGATTCCGCTGAGAATATTTGCGCCGATGGTAGGATGCGTTCTTAGGCGGTTTTTTTCGCGTGCGGTGAGCCGACTGACCTTGCAGAGCATTTTTTCGTCAATGCCGATTTTGCCGATGTCGTGGAGGAGGCCCGCGAGATACACTTTTTGGATTTGTTCCTGGTCGAGTTGTTCGGTCTCGGCAAGATGCTCGGCAATCCACTTGGAGATGAAGGCGACCCTTTCGGAATGCCCCCGGGTATAACGGTCTTTGGCGTCGATGGACCTTGTGAGCGCCTTGAGCGAGCCGATGAACAGTTCCTTAAGCTCACTGAAGAGACGGTTGTTCTCGATGAAGACGGCGCACTCGCTTGCGACGGAGGTGAAGAGTTTGACGTCGGTGGAGTCGAAGTCTGGCTTGTCGAGTCGATTTATGGCGACCAGCATGCCTATGATTCGGCTGGTTTGTCTGTGGGTGGGCAGGGGGTTTTGTTCCGAACCTTTAAGATTTAGATTTTTTTCGGGAGATGCGGTTTTTTCCCTGCCGTAGAGAGGCACGACGATAATATTTCTTATGTTTTTAGGCCATTCGTATTTAAAGGGCGAGTCAACCTCGCTGTCGAGCAATGCTTCTTTGCCTTTGTTGATTTCCTCGAGCAATCGATCATACAGAAGCGACGTCAGGTGCTCGTCGATGTCGATAACACCTGCGCCTGAGACGAGGACAAAGCGTAATTGCTCATCCACTAATCTTTCCTGAAGTATTGTGATTCCTTCGACTGAGACGATTTCGGTCAAACTGTCGCAGGCCATCTGAAGAAAGTTGGCGTCTGGCTCGACGATTTCCATATTTGTGCTTATTTTATAGAGCAGGACGAGCTCTTCGTATGTCTGGGCCAGCTCTGAGCTAATCATATCCATCTGCTCGGCGGACCTGCGCTGGTTGATAAACTTGTCGGCAAAGAGACGCAGCAGTTCGGCAAAGAGCTCAGGGGAGGTTGGATTTTGATGGTCGTGTTGAGCGCCGAGGTCTATAACGGCCGCAAGTCCGATGTTTTTTTCGCCGTTTGGCGACAGCAGCATTGCGGCGAGATACCGACTGGACGGCGTGTGGGAATCGACCTGCGTCCTCGTTTTGGGAGGGTGCCGAAGGCAATCATAAGCCACTCTGGCTAATCGTGCGGGGTCGCTGTCGAATTCGCCGCATTTGCACAGAAGCACGGGCCGGCCCATCAGGTCACAGACGGCGAAATTAGCGCCGAGTCCGTTTACGCGGGCGCCGAAATCCTTCAGCTCATGCGTCTCGGATGCGTTTAAGTTAGCTATCGATTGTTTTGGCATAACCAACTCCATCCACTGGGCGGGTGTGAGTGAATCAGCCGGCTCCGGCTGTCAAAGGCCTAACGGCGTTTGCTTGCTCCCTGCTTAATCATCACGTCTTCTTTATTATTTCCTGCTGGTAAAGAATGTCTTCTATGGTCCTGAGCAGCTCTTTTGGGCTGAAGGGTTTGGTAATGCACTGGGAAACCTTGAGCTGCTGCTGCCGGATATCGTCGATGGCGAAGTTTCTGGCAGTCAGGAGTATAAAGGGAATATCTTTGGTCTGCTCGTTGTCGCGTAGTTTTTCGAGCAGCTCCAGGCCGCTCATCACGGGCATCATATAATCGGCTATTATGATATCGGGATTTTCGCTGACCGCCAGCTCGTAGGCCTCCCGGCCGTTGCTGGCGGCTATCGGCTCGTAGCCGTTGTTGCGGAGTTTTATTGCGACGACGTGGACTATGTGAACTTCGTCATCAACGACCAGGACTTTTCTCGGTGACATCAGTATTTCCTTTCTGAGCCGCTATACACAAACGCTGCGTCCCCCTATGTCAGGGCCGGCCGCCGGCGTTTAGCATTTGGTCGGCAATCGGCTAATTTATCTGAAGCTTTTTTCGTCCTGCTCAGGGTGGTTCTTAACCTGGGAATTGTCTGTAAACAACGCAAAAGGCGGCTGTTGGCATTGACAGCACTGTTAACTCATAACTTTAGATTCGATTAGGGAAGAATTTAGCGGGCTAAAACCTGCGGCGTAGCTTTTTTATCAGACGCTAAGAACGATACTTGACGCTCGATGCTCGTTAAAAAAAGAATGACCTGTCGGAGGCATAAGCCCCGGCGAGGTCATCATTCAAGCCCGTTCCCCCTGTATGTCGCGGTGGACAAGTCATAAGGGCATAAATGATAATATTGTGCTCTTATGACTTATGCTACAGCGCAGCATGCCCGGATGAATCGTCTGCCTGGAAGGCGCCGGTCGCGGTGTTAAGGACCCAGCCGGCCTTTCCACTTCCGGCAGTGCTTTGGCCTTTCTCGAACCTGACGGAATTGTTGCCATTAAACAGGTTGGCTGGGATTTCCTGCAGGTATGGCCCGCGATTGTCTGCGTCCCTGGTTTTCAGGGCCTGCTCGAAACTGGCGTAGGTCTGCATGGGCGGAAGCTGTTCGTCGTGCTGAATCTTGTAAAGTTCGAGCTGGCAACGAACGGTCTGGAGGTCCGCCAGAAAGTGCGCTTCTTCGACGCCGGTCCCGCGTGCACTGAAATCAGGGGCGACAATACCTGCGCCAACACTGCAGATAGCCCCAACGAGAGAGACCTGAATCATCGCAAAACCGATTCTCGCTTTTGTCATCTATTCACCCCAAAATGCTGTGATACACACAGCTTTCCTCACTCTACTAACCAATCGGCCGGAATACCAAGCCGGTTAATTATCTGAGTATATGCCCTCTCACTCCGATCTCTCTATTGCCCCCTTTTGGATGAAGCCAACTGCTTTCACTTAAAGTATAAACAATTATTGAGACAGTTCAAAATCTTGTCAACTATATTATAGAACCTTGTTTGATATTCTTGTGATAATCGTCGAAAACGGCTTAAAAAAGCTGTTTGAGAGTAGAATGGGACTGAAAAAAAATTGGGCTAAAGACGGATATAGTCAGGGGTGTTTGTGATGCGGATGGTTCTGTGGTCTTCACTGATGTGTGATAATTCAATTTTAATATATTTGATGCCGGAAAGCGCCTCGATAATCTTATCGGCCCATTCTATGAGGACTACCGAGCCGGGATAGCAGTAATCATCGAAGCCGATTTGTTCGAATTCCGTGATGGAATTGATTCTGTAGGCGTCAATGTGAAAAATATCGAGACGACCAGAGTATTCGTTGACTAAAACGAACGTCGGGCTTGTAACTTCATTTGCAGTGCCTTCTGCGCCGAGGCCCTGAACGATTCCTTTTATGAGATGAGTTTTCCCGCTGCCTAAGGGGCCGACCAGTGCAATGACCTCGCCGCCTTTCAATTGCGAGCCGAGTTGTTGGCCGAATTTAATCGTCTGCTGCGGCGAATGTGATGTGAAAGAAAAATCCATAATGAAACTCACTTAAGATGGTCGTAGCCCGATGGTTTGAGGTCAGTAATTCGGCCATCGGGCATTTTGATTTGCATTTTATTAGTTTCGGTAATCGTGCCGATTTTAGTGATTGGCAGGGGGGCGTTCCACAGCTTGAGCAATTTGGCGCACTGGTCTTCGGCGAGAGTGAAAAGCAGTTCAAAATCCTCGCCGTCGTTGAGGGCTGAGGATAATGGGTCGGGATTCTTCTTTGCGTCTTCTGATGCAGGAATCGATTTGGCATCGAGGATTGCACCGACGTGGCTTTGAGTGCATATACGATTCAGGTCGCTGCTTAGGCCGTCGCTTATATCCATCATTGAATTTAGATTGACTAATGACGTGATTTTAAGGGCCTCTTTGACGCGAGGAGTGAAGTTCAGGTGTTTGTCGAGCAAAGCACCGCCGAGCGAGCCGGTTACGCAGACGGCATCGCCGACTTTTGCGCCGTTTCTGCGGACAGGGGGATGACTTGCGGGTTTTGAGAGCATAGCGACGTTGATAGCGAATTTGCCGGCATCAGCCCATTTGGTGATGTCGCCGCCGATGAGTGGGCAGGCGAATTTGTCGCTGGCCGATATGATTCCTGAATGAAGCTCTTTGAGTTGGCTTTGTCCGAAGTCGATTGGCATTGCTACGCTGACGACGGCGGCTACCGGGATTGTGGCCATTGCGGCGCAGTCGCTCAAGCTCGCTGCCATTGCCTTGTAGCCGACCTGTTTTAATGTGGCGGTTTTCAAATCGAAGTGAACGCCGTCGAGCAGCATATCGGTCGTGATGAGAACTTCAACACCTTCCGCGAGGCGGACCTCGGCCATATCGTCGCCTATACCGATGGGAAAATCGCTTGCGGGCAGGTTTCGCTGCCGGGCAAACCAGTCGGTAATCAGGTCTTCGCCGTTACTCATCGTTTTGCCAACTGTTTTTTCCAGAAAGCGATTTGTTCTTTGGCCTGCTTTGGCCCTGCGGCGCCAATAGTGGCATATTGCTTGACGACGTTGGCGGCGCCGAGGGACTTGTAAACGTCGGCTTCAATTACTTGTGAATAGCGTTTGAAGTCATTCAGTTCGATGTCGGAGAGTTTCATACTGTGTTTTTCGCAGTATGCGACTATGCAGCCGACGATGCCGTGGGCCTGACGAAACGGCACGCCTTTGCGGACAAGATATTCAGCAAGCGAGGTTGCGTCGAGGAAGCCCTCGTTTAGGCCGGACGTAATCCGGTTCGTATCGAATGTCGAGTGCGAGACGACGGCGGAAGCCATTTCGAGGCACCGGGCAATAGTATCGGCGGCGGCGAAGATATGGACCTTGTCTTCCTGCAGGTCGCGGTTGTAGCCGCAGGGCTGTGCCTTCAAGATGGTGAGTATTCCCGTCAGGGCGCCGTAAACGCGTCCGGTTTTGCCGCGGATAAGCTCCAGCGCGTCGGCGTTTCGCTTCTGCGGCATCATACTGGAGCTGGTGCAGAAGCTGTCGTCGATTCTGACGAAGCCGAATTCATTTGAGCAGAACAGTATCCAATCCTCGCTCAGCCGGGACAAATGCGTTGCGACCAGGGCGCAATCGAAGATGAATTCCGCGCAAAAGTCCCTGTCGCCTACGGCGTCGATGGAGTTGTAGCTGATATCTGAAAAACCCAGTTGCTTGGCGGTTGATTTTCTATCAAGCGGCAGTGTAGAGCCGGCTATGGCGCCTGAGCCCAGCGGCGAGATATCGACGAACTGCCGGCAGTTATTTAGCCGGATGAAATCCCGCTGGAGCTGTTCGACGAAACTCAGCAGATACGAGGCGATGACAATTGGCTGCGCCCGCTGGAGGTGCGTGTAGGCGGGCATTACGTTTTTTGTGTATTCAGACGCCTGCGCGACAAGCGTTTTCTGGAGGTCGGTGATTTTGATTTTCAGCAGGTCAATCTGGTCCCGCAGCCAGAGTCGCAGGTCGGTGGCGACCTGGTCGTTTCGGCTTCGGCCTGTGTGGAGTTTTTTGCCCGGCTCGCCGATTTTTTTGACTAAGGCCGTCTCGATTGCCATATGAATGTCTTCGTATGTCTTGTCGAATTTGAATTTGCCCTCGGTGATATCTCGTTCGATTTGCAGGAGGCCTTTTTCAATTTTTGCCAGTTCGCTTTTAGTGAGCAATTTGCGTTGAGCAAGCATTTTGGCGTGAGCGATTGAGCCGGCGATGTCATATTTGTAAAGCCGTTTATCGATGCTCAGGGACTCCACGAAATCGACCATAAGCCGGTCGGGAGAGCCGTTTAGCCGTTTTTCCCAGCTTTTCTGCTTAGCCATAGGTTAATCTCCGCAAGAATATCGCCCGCCTCGCCCGACTCGCGGGCGAGTCGAGGCGGGTATTTACAGGCAAATATACGAAGGAGTGCCGAAGGTGTCAAGCAGCAGCGTGTGGGTATGGTTTATATCGAGGCGAGTTAATGTTAAACTGACGGCGGTATGAAAAGCAGATGTCCGGTATGCAAAAAGGTTATCGGTAGGGTTTTGCTGGAGCAAAGCCGGCGGGAGGGGTTTTACCCTTTTTGCTGCAATCGGTGCAAACTGATAGATTTAGGTTGCTGGATAGACGGTAAGTACAGGATAAGCACAAAACTGAAACCTGAAGACGATGAGGGAGCTTACGAAGGCGGGGGCGAAAACGCTGGACAATCCGAGGGAGAAGGGGGATACTAATATGACAGAGAGCATCAGTGATAATAGAGATTGCTTCGCTTCGCTCGCAATGACAACCATCAACGGAATTGTGACGAGGTACTATTTTTAAAGGGAGCAAAATGGCCAGCGAAAATAAAACGAGCGAGATTTTGGAGAGTTTGATGTTTGCGAGGATATTCCGCAGTTTCCGGATGGCGATACAGCCGAGCAAGCTGATAATAGCGTTCGGTATGATAGCCGCGATAGGGCTGGCGGGGTGGATTATGGACCTGCCGGGAACGGTTGTTGAGACGCCGAACACGAAAGGGGCCGAGACGGAGCTGAACCTGTATATGACGGCCCCGGAAAGGGTCGAATCCTATATCGAAAGATACGCAAACGCCGGGGAACGAACTGGCGTATTTGCGACGTTGTGGTGTTTTGGGCGAGACAAATTCCACGGGGTATTAAGAAATTTATTCGCAATGAACCTGCCGGGAGCGATGGACAGCATCGCGGAGTATCTGCGAGCGGTGAAGTGGGCGGTCAGGTATCATCCGGTTTACTGTGTGATTTTCGGCGTGATAAAGCTGTGTATTGTTTCGATTGGCGGCGGCGCAATATGTCGAATCGCGGCGTTACAGTTTGCGCGGGATGAAAAGCCTGGAGTAACGGAAACCTTGCGTTACAGCTTGAAGAAATTCTGGAGTTTTTTCACGACACCTCTGGTTCCGGCGGGGATAGCGATAGTGGCCGGGGCGTTCATATTTTTGCTCGGCGTGCTGGGTAATATACCGTTGGGATTGGGTGAGCTGATAGTGGGGCTTTTTGTCTGGGTCGGACTGTTGGCAGGAGCGATTGTGGCAGCTGTTGTGATAGGGACGGCGGCGGGATTCAATTTGATGTTTCCGGCGATTGCATACGACGGCTCGGACAGCTTGGATGCGGTCAGCAGGTCGTTCAACTATGTTTATGCGAAACCATGGCGTATGGGTTTCTATACCATAACAGCGTTTGTTTATGGGGCAATCTGCTATATTTTTGTCAGGTTTTTTGCATATTTGCTTTTATGGGCGACATATACGGGTCTTCGGATTGGTGCGGGATTGAATAGCGCAAAGGGGCTCTCAGACAAGATAATGGCTATCTGGCAGGAGCCGAGTTTCGGCCAGTTGCTGGTTTACTCAACCGATACGGGCAGCATATCCGAACGAGGGGCGGCGTTACTGGTATATCTGTCGGTTCTTATAATAGTGGGGCTGGTCGTCTCTTTCATAATAAGTTTTTACTTTTCGTCCAATACAGTGATTTATGCACTGATGCGCAACAAGGTGGACGGCACCGCCCTCGAGGAGGTTTATACCGAGCCGGAGCAAACAAGGGCAAAATCGAATGGACCAGAAGATCAGGTGTCGCAATCTTGTGAGAACAACGATGACATCGTGGCGTAGTTTCTTGACGAACGACCGCGAAAGTGCGATAGTATCACCCGTGTGGATAATGCAGGGGGGTAGGTTTGACGATATTAGGTTATGATTGAATTGGACTCAGGTACACGTAAAGAAGATAATTGTGCACATCCATTGGTTTCCCAATCTTCGGCGAACCTGCTGCTGAGGTTTCGAAGATCGCTGATAGTGTTCGCGCATATCATTGTGTTCGCCGTGTCGCTGCTGATGTCATTTCTGGTAGCGTCGAATATGCAATTCAATGCCAAGTGGCTCATCGGGCAGTATCCGCTTGTGCTGGTTTTTTTCGTTGTCGTCAAGCTCACTATCTTCAGGCTGTTCAAGCACTATCGTGGGTGGTGGCGATATGTAGGTATATCTGATTTGTTAGGGATAGTCCGTGCCTCGCTTGTCAGCACAATGGTCCTTTTCGGACTGTGGGTGGGGGGGCTGTACGTTGACGCCGTTCGCAGGGGTCTGCCTAACATATTCGAAATGAGCCAGGCGGTTTTTGTGGTGGATATGTTCGGGACGATTTTGCTGCTTGCCGGGCTGCGAATGGCGATACGGCTTTACCACGAGGAATTTCGCACTGTGGAGGTCGGCAGGTTGAAGCGGTTTTTGATTGTCGGGGCCGGCAACACCGGCGAAGCGCTTCTGCGTGAAGTACATCGTATGCGTGTGGCTGAATATGACGTGGTCGGCTTTATCGACGACGACCCCGCCAAGGAGGGTATCAGCATACACGATATCCCCGTATTGGGGACTGTAGAGCGGCTTGCCGAAATCTGCAAAGAGAAGAATATCGACGAGGTTGCGATAGCGATGCCGTCGGCGACCGTGCCGCAGCGAAGGCGCGTGGTCCAGGTCTGCCAAGGCACGAAGGTTCACTTCCGCACGGTGCCTTCGATGACGGATATCGCCTCGGGCAGGTTCAGGGTTTCGCAGATACGCGACGTCAGCATCAACGACCTTTTAGGCAGGGAGGCGGTCCAGCTCGATTCCGATTTGATAGAGGCATTCATAAAAGGAAAGACGATACTGGTTACCGGCGCAGGCGGCTCAATCGGCTCGGAGATGTGCAGACAGATTTGTCTTTTCAAGCCGAAACTGCTTTTACTGGTGGAGCAGGCGGAAAATCCGTTGTTTTACATTGAGCAGGAGCTTCGTGAAAGATGGCCCGACATATCCGTCGAGGCCGTTGTATGCGATATCACCGACCAGGGTCGGGTGGAGAGTATTTTTGATAAGTTCAGGCCGGAGATTGTCATTCACGCGGCCGCACACAAGCACGTGCCGTTGATGGAGCTTAACCCCGGCGAGGCGATTAAGAATAACGTTGTTGGCACGCGCACGTTGGCCGATGTTGCCGACAAATTCAGCACAGGCGGCTTTGTTATGATAAGCACCGACAAGGCGGTAAATCCGACCAGCATAATGGGCTCGTCCAAGCGGGTTGCCGAGATATACGTGCAGGATTTGAACAGGACCAGCAAGACGCATTTTGTTACCGTGCGGTTCGGCAACGTGCTCGGTTCGGAGGGCTCGGTTGTCCCCATTTTCAAAAGACAGATTGCCAACGGCGGCCCCGTGACGGTTACGCACCCCGATATGAAGCGATACTTTATGACGATACCAGAGGCAAGCCAGCTCGTCCTGCAGGCCGCCTCGATGGGCAAGGGCGGCGAAATCTTCGTGCTCGATATGGGTGAACCCGTGAAGATTGTCGATTTGGCGAGGGAATTAATTACGTTGAGCGGCTTTAGACCTGGCGAGGATATCGAGATAACATTTACGGGATTGCGCCCGGGCGAAAAGCTCTTTGAGGAGCTTTCCATAAAAGGCGAGGATATGCAGGTGACCAGACACCCAAAAATCGGTATATGGAAAAACATTCCTATGGACCGCGACCGACTCCGCAAAGGAATTACAGAGCTTGTGGAGCTCGCCAAAAAAGGCGAGCACGATTCGATAGCCGCACAAATCAAAGAGCTTGTCCCCGAATACATCGGAAACAACAACCGCAAAGCAAATTAACCTGCCATTATTCAGAATCATACCTGCCTTGTTGATTTGGATTTCGATGTGTGTATCGAGGAAAACAAAAGGGCCGGCGTTGAAGCCGGCCCTTGTTTTTTCCTGATATGCAACGGCTAACAGTTTAGACGTCGGGGTCGAATTGGTCGGTTTCTCTTGGGTGGGCGGCGGAATAGACGTCCTTGAGTTTCTTGGTTGTCAGGTGCGTGTATATCTGGGTTGTGGAAAGCGACTGATGACCGAGCAGCTCCTGCACGCTGCGCAGGTCGGCGCCGCGATTGAGCATATGTGTGGCAAAGCTGTGCCGGAGCGTATGCGGGCTGATGCCGGGGTCAAGGCCAGCTATCTTCAGGTATTTATCCATCTTTCGCCGGACGCTGCGTGTGCTTAGGCGCCTGCCGTGCTTGTTTACGAACAGGACCTTGCCGTCGAAATTGCCGTTGTGCTGTGCGCGTTTATTTCTGAACTCCATATAGTGCTGGATGATTTGCAGGACGGAGGAGCTGATGGGGCAGATTCTTTCCTTTTTGCCTTTGCCTCTGATGTGGACGACCTCGCCGAGAAAATCGATATCGTCGAGGTTCAGGGCCACAAGCTCACTGACCCGGATGCCCGTGCTGTAAAGCGTTTCCATAATCGCCCTGTCCCGGGCGCCCAGCCAGGAGTCGGAAGGGGGCGTCTCTAACAGCTGTTTGATTTCTTCGTATTCGAGGAACTTGGGCAGCCGTTTTTCCTGTTTAGGCGTGCGGATGCCCGCGACGGGGTTGGAGCTTACGCGGTTTCTTTTGACGAGAAACTTGTAGAAGCTGCGAAGCGTGGCGAGCTTGCGGGCAATCGTTGCCTTGGCGTATTGCTTCTCGTTCAGGGAGGCCATATAGCTTCGTATGGCATTGATGTCGGCGGAAGCAAGAAGCTGGTCAACGTTGACCCTCGGGTGAGTGGCGACGGCCGTAGCGGTGCCGGAGTCGTGCGAGCCGAAATTGTCGGCTTCGCCGTGCGCATCCGGGTGAGAAGGTCCGCCTTCACCGTGTGAGGTGAGGAATGTGCCGAACTGAATCAGGTCAACGCCGTAGCATTTGGCCGTGTGTGGGCTGAAACGTTTCTCAAACTGGAGATAGTTGAGAAAATCCTGGATTATTACGCTGTCTTCCATAATCTGTCCACCCGTTACATCAGTAATATTTTGGAGCAGGCGATACAGCCCCGCTCGTTTCAGGTTTATTGTCTCACTTTTACTTTATCACTAATGAGTTCGTCTGCCTGGCCGATAAGCGACTGGGTGAGTTTGAAACTCAGAACCGCGGCGTCAAACCAGTCAAAGTCCGTTCGGCCGCTTTTTGCCTGTTCGATGAGGACGTCGAGGAGTTTGTCCTCACAGCCGCTGTCGTAGCGGAATATGAACTTTTGCTTGCCCTTTTTAAGAATGAGTTGTTTTTTTGCTCTGCTCACGACAACCAGGCCTCAAAGCTAATCCGCAAACACAAAATCGGGGACAACACTATCCCTTTTCTTTATCGGTCTTTCCTCGGCTGACTAAAGCAGCAAACGGAAATTTTTTAAACGGAGGCAATAATATCGCCGTTACCGAAATCGCTACAGGAGTTTTATCGGCCAATAAAGCGGCTGGCTTTACAAATTGAATATGAATATTATGGGATTTTGGATGGATTCAGGGGCGATTTTTCTGAAAAGGGCAGGCAAGTCAAAGTGCTGTGAAAAAGGTTTTCCCTGATTTTTTTTCGGACTTGATTAATCCCTGCTTTTCAAAGTCAGCCAGGTGTTTGAGCGCATCGTTGGGATGCAGGCCGAGGGCTGTGCATACGTCGTCGAGTGAACACGGTCTGCGTTTCAGCATTGATAACAGGGTTTGGGTTATGTTGTCGGCGTTTTTTTTGCAATGACTGGATACAAAATCGGCAATGACCTCGCAGTTTGGGCCGAGCCGGCGGGCCATTTCTTCGAGCTTTTCGGGCGGGACTTTTTCAACGCACGGCTCGGCGGTGGGGCGGACTGCGGTATTGAGATGAACTTTATCAGGACCGATGCGCTCTATCGCCTCGGAAAGTTTGGCAATCTGTGTGTTATCAGTATTAAAACGCTCGATGAAGAATACCTCAAGCCATATTTGGCCTGTGTATTCTTTTCTTAAGGCACATAAACCGTCAACCAGACGCTCGAAAGTTATCTGGTCGTGGGGGCGATTAATTTTATCAAAGATTTCCTGGTCGCCGGCGTCCAGCGAGGGCAAAATTACGTCGGCATCGGCACAATCTGCTCTGACTTCAGGTAAATAAAAAAGTGTTCCGTTTGTAAGAATTGCAACGGGTATAGGGGTGAGCTTTTTGATTCCTTCAATTAATCGACCCAGACCGCTGTGAAGGGTGGGTTCGCCCGAACCGCCTATGGTAATGTAATCGGCCTGGATGCCGGTATCGAGAAAGGTATTCAGTTCGGCCAGAATATCGTCCACTGAAACATATTCTTCTCGCCGGAGGGTCTTGCAGGTGGTTTTGCCTAATTGACAGTAAATGCAGTCGAGGGTGCAGGTCTTGAAGGGAACGATATCGACTCCCAAGCTGCGGCCCAGCCGGCGTGAAGGAACGGGGCCGTAGAGATGTTTGCTGCGATTAGACACTTTTACGCCCGCCAGCGATTTCGAAGATTTTTTTACAGGTGGTCAGCAGGTCTTCAATCCATTCGATGGGCATGATGACGGCCGCATCGGATTTTGCTTTTTCCGGGTCGGTGTGGACTTCGATGAACAGGCCATTTGCCCCGGCTGCTATTGCGGCCTTTGCGAGGATGGGAGCGAGCTGACGGTTGCCGCCGCTGACAGAGCCAAGCCCTCCCGGCTGCTGTGTGCTGTGTGTGGCGTCGAAGGCAACGGGGCAGCCGAGCTGTTTCATTGTCTCGATAGCGGTCATATCGTTGACTAAGCGGTTGTAGCCGAAGAACGTGCCACGCTCGGTGAGGATTATCTGGTCGTTGCCGCAATGGCGAATCTTTTCCACCACGTTTTTCATTTCCTCAGGCGAGAGGAACTGGCCTTTTTTGACGTTGACCGCTTTGCCCGTTTCGGCGCAGGCACAGAGCAAATCGGTTTGTCTGCACAGAAAAGCGGGCACCTGGAGGCAATCGACAATACTGGCGGCGATTTCGGCCTGCTCCGGCAGATGGACATCGGTCATAATCGGCAGGCCGGTTTTGTCTTTTACGGCCGCGAAAATGTCGAGACCTTTTTCAAGCCCCGGGCCGCGGAAACTTTCGACGCTGCTGCGGTTGGCCTTGTCAAAGCTGGCCTTGTAAATAACGCCTATCCCCGTCCGGCAGGAAATTTCCGCCAGGCGTTTCGCGATTTCGAGAGAGATTGCCTGCGTCTCGATGACGCAGGGCCCCGCCATCACAAACATCGGGGCATTGACCCCGATTTCAACTTTACCAATCTTGAAACTTTTTGCTCTCATAATGGTTAATCATTATGGATAGAAGAGGGCGGTTTGTCAAATTTATCCGCCGCAGGCGGAGCCCTATTACTGCGTTTCATAAGTTCCTCGGCCATTCTCTGTTTAAAAAAGCTGCGAGCAATTTTTTTTACGAAGCTTACCTTGTTTTTTAGGTTGAAATGGGGGATTTTGAAGGATTAGTCCTAAAAAAACTAAAAAATCTGCTGATTTGCCAAGTTTAAGCTTGACAACGTAGATAGGGAGGGTAGATTTCTAATAGGCAAATCCAGAGTTATTTTGGCCCTCTAAAAAAGAGAGTAGAGTGATGATGAGGAGAAGAGAGGGTGACGTGGGTTCTGAGATTAGACGTGCATTTCTCTTTGCTCCCCATTACCGAAGCGTTTTTTAGCTAAATCAATTGAAAACTCTTTTTATTGGAGGAGAAAAGAATGAGAAAAGTAGTATTGAATAGATGTAAAAACGTTACGTGTTAAGGAGAATGGGTGAGAAAGATTCTGTGGAGGGTTCCACACACCTTTTTGCAATAGGAAAAGTTTTGCGCATAAAGCATGGCTGCTGTAAAGCCATGCGAGAAGGTTTAGAGGAGTAGAGAATGAGAAAATTAATTACGATTTGTGTAGTGACAGTGCCGATGTTCTTCGTTTTCACGGTATCAGATGTAGAAGCGTCAATTAATACGTTCGCTGGCCGCTCCGTGTGGGAAGATGCTGTTAACCATAATTTCGAGGAAGAATTCTTCACGGACGCCACACTGAACCCTGGAATTAGTGTCGTCACCAACAATGGTTACGTGGATGTTAGCGGGGCCGAAGGTTACGGCGCAGGAGTGTGGTGGGACCGAGTCATACCTGCGAGCGACCCTGCGGGGCCGGCGACCACAACATGGACCTTTGCTGACCCCATAGTCGGGTATGGAGGCAACTGGAACCTAGCCGGTCCTGGTGGACCAGGTACAAATATTCAGCTGTACCTCGACGGGATGCCGGTCGGCTCCGAAATTATGAACACCTATGCGGGCGAATTCTTCGGGGTGGTTTCAACTTTAGCGTTTAACCAAGTCGTTGTTACTGCTGGCAGCAACCCCGGTGGCTGGTGCGAAACGTATACGTTGGACAACATGGTCTATACCCCCGAACCCTGCACCTTATCTTTGTTGGCCTTTGGTGGACTGGCTTTGCTCAGAAAACGCAGGGCATAAAAAGCTCGAAAAGACAACTTGTGTCACAAATCAAAGGGCTGTGCGAACAGCACAGTCCTTTTTCTATTCAGGATTTATACGCATTCGGATTATTTCTCGTGCAGCAGCCAAGCGGTGTGGCAGATAGAGCAGAGCATATCTGCCGTGAGTCGGTTCCAGGCATCCCCGCACGCCGAGAACAGGTCGCCATAGTCGTCATACGCTCGGTTACTCAGATAGTGGCTCCTTAAATAAGCCCAAAGTCGCTCAACGGGATTCAGTTCGGGGCTGCGAGCAATTTTTTTATGAAGATTAGCGTGCTTTTCAGGCCGAAATGGGGGATTTTGAAGAGATAGTCCGAAAAAACACTAAAAAATCTGCTGATTTGCCAAGTTTAACCTTGACAACGTAGATAGGGAGAGTAGATTTCTAACAGATAAATTCGGAGTTATTTTGGCCCTCTAAAAAAGAGAGTAGAGTGATGATGAGGAGAAGAGAGGGTGACGTGGGTTCTGAGATTAGACGTGCATTTCTCTTTGCTCCCCATTACCGAAGCGTTTTTTGGCTAAATCAATTGAAGACACTTTTTATTGGAGGAGAAGAGAATGAGAAAAGTAGTATTGAATAGATGTAAAAACGTTACGTGTTAGGGAGAATGGGTGAGAAAGATTCTACGAAGGGTTCCACACGTCTTTCACGCCCCAATCAAATGCGTTTGCATAAGTGTTAAGCCAAAGAAGAGAGGCAGTTGCGTTAGTTTGCGTTGGACAAGCACAAGGTTATAAAGAGTGAAAGTCAAATTAGTGCTTGTTTGATGTTGTTCGAGACAATCGCAATATGTGAGTGAAGAGAGTGTTTGTCGAGAACAACGCAATTTCCTGGCTTGTTGCAAGGACATCAAAAAGAAGAGAGTTTTATGTGCGTCAACAATAGTAAAACGAAGGGGAAAGGGAAATGAGTATGAAAAAGTTAATTACAATTTATTGTGTGGTCGTGGCAGTGATGGCAACTACGACCGTCAATGCCAGTGCGGTCAACTTTACGGGTGGCACGGCAACACTAAGCGATGGCACCACCGTCGTTCCTAATAACACTGTGTCTTGGTCCAATGTAGATTACTACGTGGAAGATGGATTTAAGTTTGATTTCATTGGTGGTGATGGGACACTCGGAACCTGGAATGGTTGGAATAACGACGACTTACACGGACATTGGGCAACTGGTTCTTATGGTTCTTTAACCAGTATTCTAGTAACCAAATTGGACGAAACTCCATTTGATCTGACTAGCTTCGTACTTGTCACTAACACGGATATGGGAGGAGGAGCAGCCTCTGGTAACGAGCAAACTTGGATAAACTCCTCAAATGGTTTCTCGCAGCTATTGCCCCCAGAGGATTGGGGGTACGGTGCAGGTTCAGACCCAACAATAATTTTGGGTCCTGAGTTCTCCAACATCACCTGGGTTTCGTTTACGGTATCGAATCGTGTAGATTGCTTTGGAATGGACAATTTTGTCCCCGAGCCGGCGACGATTTGTCTGCTTGGGCTTGGTGCTTTGGGCATACTGAAAAAACGCAGGGCATAAAAAGCTCGAAAAGACAACTTGTGTTACAAATCAAAGGGCTGTGCGAACAACACAGCCCTTTTTCTGTTTTCTATGTCGGATTACCAGCCCCAAAAACCTCACTAATCAGTCGAGGGATTTATGAAACACTGTACTAACGCAAGGCCCTGAGAATCTGCGCCCTTATACCCGCCGGCTTTGCCCCTTCGGGAGCCATCATACGCACCGCCGCCGGGATGACCGTTATTTTGACCGGCACCGAGGGGCCGGGGTCGCCGTCGATTTCGGTGGGCAAATCAGGATTGTCGGAACTAACGGTGATTTCCTTTCCCTGACGATAGAGGATGTCTCGGCAGCGGCCGTGTCGTTTGAGGACGGTTACTGCCGAATGTTTGACCAGATGAGTCCTGCTGGCGCATTTGTAAATGCAGATGTCGAGAAGCCCGTCGCTGTAATTTGCTTTTTCGAGGATGTTGAGACCAATGGCATATCTTGAAATATTGCCTACAAAAACAAGGCCTCGCCCGTCGAAGATTTGCTCGCCGTCCACTTCTACTTTCATCGAATCGAAGCGGTATCGCCAGAATGTCCGCCACAGGGGCCAGAAGTAGTCAAAGTAGTTTATATGTCCTGTCCGATTCCGGTCAACGGCTTTGACGACCTCTCCGTCGAAGCCGAAGCCCGCTATCGAGGTGAAGCACTTACCGTTCGCGCTGCCCAGATCGAAGGAGCGGGTAAAGCCGGCCTCGAATGTCCGGGTCAGCGTTCGAAGCGACTTGTCAAGCCCCAGTTCATTGGCAAGCAGGTTTTCCGTGCCGCCTGGAATAATCAATAACGGCTTGCTGCTGCCTTCGAGTCCGTGTGCGATTTCTCTGATGGTGCCGTCGCCGCCCACGCCAACGACCATCGCGCAACTTGCGTCTGCTGCTGCGTCGGTCGCAAGTTCACAGGCATGCTCAAGCGAACGTGTAAGATTAACGCGAACCTCGAAACCCCTGCCGGACAGATATTCTTCGAACCGCCAGCCGGGCAGTTTCTCCCCGCTGCTTGCGCCGGATTTGGGATTGATTATGTAAGCTATATAACCGTCGTCTGGTTTAATTGAACTCATAATGAATCGCTAAAAGAAAACCTCCTTGCCGGTTCTGCCGAGCTTACGCAGTTTCTTTTGCATCAATACCGCGTAACTTTCAGGTATGTGCGGCAAATCAGCCAGCCCAAGTTTTTTCTGAACGGCTGCAATCTTCTTTTCACCGGGGCCTTCGATTTCCACGAAATCGCCCAGCAGCGGAAGAGTGTCTAACGCCACCTCACAGCCGCCAAGCAGCCAGACCCGGCGTTTCTTCTGAAACACCAGCGCCGGTTTGTAACTCAAGGCCGCGAGGAACTCTTCGGCCAGTCGGGCATCGCTGACCTTGAATTGTATCTCCTGTCTTTGCTTGAATCGCCCCTTTAGCTTAGGGCCTTTGAATGTTATTACTACCTGTTCTTTTCGACCAATAAGCTGCCTGCGAATGCGAAGCGCGCTGTCGGATTTTCGCAGGGACGATTTGGCGTCGTCGAAATATGTATCGGTGTGCAAGCGGTCGCGCAGAAACTCGGTGCCGAGCTTCTTTAATTGACGAGCCACTTTCGCCAAAGAGTCAACCTTTAGTTTTGCTTCGATTTCGATATGCATCCAGAAAATTTAGCCCCCCAATTTATTGGGGGGTTACTCATTAAACGACTATATTCACAAGTCGGGATTTGATGACGATTACTTTTTTGGGAAGTTTGCCGGCAAGGATGGCGACGACCTTCTCATTAGCGAGTGCCTTTTGTTTGATGCTCTCTTCGTCGGCCTGTGCCGAGACGACGATTTTATCCTTGATTTTGCCGTTGACCTGTATGGCCAGCTCTATTTCCGTTTCCTTTACAAGCTCCGGGTCGAACTTCGGCCAATTCTCGTAAGCGATGCTCTTGTCGTGGCCGAGCCGTTGCCAAAGCTCCTCGGCTATATGCGGAGCAAAGGACGACAGGATGAGTATAAACGGTTCGAGTACGCTTTTGGGCACGACCGGTTGTTTGGCAAGGTGGTTTGTGAGAATCATCATCGCACTGATGGCCGTGTTGAAACCAAAGGTTTCGACGTCGCCGCCGACCTTCTTGATTGTCTGGTGCAGTAATCTTGTGGTTGCTTCATCGGCGTCCACGTTCTGCACGTTCTTCGAAAGCTCGCCGGTTTCCTCGTCAACGACCAGCCGCCAGACCCGCTGGAGGAACCGATACACACCTTCCACTCCCTGCATACTCCAGGGCTTTACCGCTTCAAGCGGGCCCATAAACATTTCATATAGCCGAATCGAATCCGCGCCATATTTGGCGACGACCTTGTCGGGGTTGACGACGTTGCCGCGGCTCTTGCTCATCTTCTGGCCGTCTTCGCCTAAAATCATTCCCTGATTGACGAGTTTCTTAAACGGCTCTTTGGTGCTTACATAACCAATGTCAAAAAGGAACTTGTGCCAGAAACGAGAATAAAGCAGATGCAGCACCGCGTGCTCTGCCCCGCCGATGTATAGGTCAACAGGCATCCAGTATTTCTCTTTGGCCGAATCACATAAGCGGTTTGTGTTGTCCGGGTCGATATACCGCAGGTAATACCAGCAGCTTCCCGCCCACTGCGGCATCGTGTTCGTCTCGCGCTTGGCAGGCCCGCCACACTGCGGGCAGGTTATCTTCAGCCACTCCGTCGCCTTCGCCAAAGGTGGCTCGCCGGTTGCCGGCGGCGTATAATCCCGCATATCCGGCAACTTCAATGGCAACGCCGATTCCGGCAACGCGACTATCCCGCATTTGTCGCAATGCACAAGCGGAGACGGCTCGCCCCAGTATCGCTGCCTGCTGAAAAGCCAGTCGCGCAGCTTATAATTAATTGCCTTTTTGCCGAGACCTTTCTGTTCGAGCCAGTTTGTGATTCTCTCTTTGAAGTCAGGCGTTTTCAGGCCTGTGAACTGCCCCGAATTTATAGCAGTGCCATCTCCTGTGAAGCATAATTTACCTTGTTTGACCAGCTCAACTTGTTCCGCATCCGGCGGCTCAACCACCTGAATTATTGGAAGATTGAATTTTTTTGCGAACTCGAAGTCGCGGTCATCGTGTGCCGGCACTGCCATAATTGCGCCTGTGCCGTAGCTAATCAGAACGTAATCGCTTATCCAAATCGGGATTTTTTCATTGTTTACGGGATTGATTGCGTATGCGCCCGTGTGGACGCCGGTTTTTTCCTTTGCGAGATCGGTCCGGTCCAAATCGCTTTTTCTGGCGGCCTCCTCGCGATATTTCTTTACGGCTTCTTTTTTATCTTCTGTTGTGATTATATCGACCAGAGGATGCTCAGGCGCAAGAACCATATAAGTCGCGCCGAAAAGCGTATCCGGCCGGGTGGTGAATACGCGAATGTTGTCATCTCGACCGTCAACTTTGAAATCAACTTCCGCGCCGATACTTTTGCCTATCCAGTCGCTCTGTAGTTTCTTTATCGATTCAGGCCAGTCAACTTCAGCGAGGTCATCCAGCAATCGCTCTGCGTATTTCGTTATGCGCAACAGCCATTGCCGCATCGGCTTTCGGATGACCGGGTGTCCTCCTCGCTCGCTGACTCCGCCAACAACTTCCTCATTCGCAAGCACGGTCCCCAAAGCCGGACACCAGTTTACCGGCATCTCCGCCTCGTATGCCAAACGATGCTCGTCGATATATTTCTGTTTATCTCTCTCGCTTAGCCCTTCTGGTATCGGCAGTTCTTCAATCGGCTTGGCCTTTTGCTGCTTGTCATCGAACCAGGAATTAAACATCCTCAGGAATATCCACTGCGTCCATTTATAGTAATTCTGGTCGGTGGTATTGACCTCCCGGTCCCAGTCGTATGAGAAGCCCAGCGACTTGATTTGTCGCCGTATTCCATCGACGTTTTTTCGGGTTGTCTCAGCCGGGTGCGTGCCCGTCTTAATAGCGTATTGTTCGGCAGGTAATCCGAAGGCGTCCCAGCCCATCGGGTGCAGGACGTTAAACCCCTTCATACGTTTGTAACGCGAGACAATGTCGCTTGCCGTGTAACCCTCCGGATGCCCCACGTGAAGACCCTGTGCGCTTGGATACGGGAACATATCCAGCACGTAATACTTTGGCCTGGCATCGCAGTCAACGGCCGCAAACGTCTTGCTATGCTCCCAGTACTGCTGCCAGGTCTTTTCAATCTCGTTAAAATTGTATCCGCCTTTTTTGTCGTTCATATTTTGTCATTCCCGCGAATGCGGGAATCCAGTTCTTTACCGTTTCGAATGAGGGCAACTGTTATCCGTGCAGCTAAGACATTTCTTTGACTGGCCCTCTTTGACCTGTGCCGAAAACACCGAAAATTGCTTGCTCAGCTTGCCGCTTCCGCAGTGGGCACAACTTCTAACACCCTTATTGCCGCTGCTTTCCAGCAGTTCGGTTATCTTGCCGCAGTCATCGCATTTATATTCGTAAATCGGCACTGGTTATCCTGCCAATAAGTACGTTAATGATACATCCAGAAGGAGTTATGTTAAGACAGACCCGGCGAATAATCAATAGCTATCCCCGTCGCACCGAATCCGTATTATTAAATGATGCCGGCGTTAACCCAAAACGGCTCGTAATGCCGATGTTAACGATATGAGGACGCAGGGTTTCACGATGACAAAAAAAGCGGCAAAAATCAAAATCTCAACGATGGTGTTGGTTGTAGCGGGGCTGGCTGTGGCCGGGTACTTCGGGCGGGGATTTTTTCTTCGCGAAATGACGATTCACCAGCTCCTCGGTGAGAATAAGCAGCTAAAAGGGGCGATAACGAACCTTACGGCAGAGGAGCAAATCGGCTACGCCAAGGTAATAGAGCAGGACAAGCAAAACGGAAAGGTCGTTACCAAGCTGCGGTTTGTCGAGACAGATAGAAGTGATAAACTCAAAAAAATTGTCGAAAAGGACTATACAATAGAAGGCGACATCGTTCATTTCGATGCCCTGATTGTAAAATTCGGCGACAAAATGGTGATGGATGGCAAAGAACGGGCGATGTATCTGTGGCGGCGGGTCTATGGCGAGGGTATGGCGCCGCAGGATGGTTTCCTGATTGAAAGCCCCGGGGCCGAACCGCAGCGATACGAGGGATTACTGAGTCGATTGCCCATAAAGCAAAGAGAACTGTTCTGGTCCGGTATCTGGGATTTGGCAAACGACGTGGATAAGCTCAAAGAATACGGCATCACCGCCATTTACGGCAACGTCATATATTCACGCCTCAAGCCAGGCCTCATCTATGTCTTCAAAATAAGCTCCACCGGCCAGCTTTATCCCGAAGTTGTTCCTGATATGTAGTTGTCCTCGCGTAATCTTGACACAGGTTATTGAACCTGCCATAATCGCCGGCGAATGAAAAATCCGTATACCGAATTAAGGACCCTTTTATTGGTTATAGCGTGCCTTGTGGCCGGCTGCACCCGGGCAGCCGGCAAACAGGCAAAGTCATATTCCGAAGGCATTCCCGTTCGTGTCGGCACACAGGATATTAATGGCCTGCCTGTTGAGTTGCAGACGAACAAACCTTTGCCCGTCGAAGCGAGATTACAAATCGATGAGCGGATGCCGGTCGAGCTTGTTGTAATGGAGAACAAGCCGCTGCCGGTTAAAGCTCAGATTCGGGCCGATGAACCGCTTCCGGTCAAACTCATACCCGACCGCGCTATATGGATAGCAATTGCGATTGCAGGCCTTATGGCTTTTTTTACGATGGTAGCCGCCGTTGCCTCTTGTCGCGCTGCGGTAAACGCAAAACGCGCCGCTGACAAACAGGGAGATTGAGCTTAAGGGCCGTTCACTCGGTTACTCTAAGATGATGCAAAACGTTGACTTCGATATTGTAATTATCGGCGGCGGAATTGTCGGGCTGGCGACGGCGTATAAAATCGTCTTGAGCCGGCCACGTATGCGATTGGCCGTGTTGGAGAAAGAGCCGACGCTCGCAAGTCATCAGACCGGCCACAATTCAGGCGTCATACACTCCGGCTTGTATTACAAGCCCGGCTCCGCAAAAGCCAAAACCTGCACCGACGGCAGAAAACAAATCGTCGCCTTCGCAAAACAATACGCCATCCCTTACGAAATCTGCGGCAAAATCATCGTCGCAACCCGCCAAAAAGAACTGCCCGGCCTCGAACGAATCTTCAATAACGGCCTGCAAAACGGTATCGAAGGTATCCGAAAAATTAGCCCGGATGAAATCAAACAAATCGAGCCATATTGCACTGGCGTCGCCGGCTTAAATGTCCCCTGCACCGGAATAATCGATTTCGTCGCCGTTGCAAACAAACTCGCCGAGCTTATACAAAAACAAAATCCTGAAAATCGAATCATCACGTCAAACCAGGTCACCGGCTTCAGCAAACTCACCGGCTGCACAAACATTCTGACGAATCACGGAACAGTTTCAGCTCGTTTCGTTATCAACTGTGCCGGCTTACAGAGTGACAGAATAGCCAAAATGGACGGTGTCGATATAAAGATGAGAATCGTTCCCTTCCGCGGCGATTACTATGACATCAAAATTAAAGCACATGGCAAGGTGAGAAATCTCATCTATCCCGTCCCCGACCCCCAGTTCCCGTTTCTGGGTGTGCACTTTACGAGAATGATAAAGGGCGGCGTCGAGTGCGGGCCAAACGCCGTCTTTTCTTTCAAACGCGAGGGTTACGGCAAACTTGATTTCAGCTTCAAAGACGCGTGGGAGTCGCTAACCTATCCCGGCACGCTGAAAATGTTCTTCAAAAACTGGAAATATGGCCTCGGCGAATACATCAGGGCTTTTTCAAAAAAATTGTTTGTCAGGCAATTACAACGCCTTGTCCCCTCAATTCAGGAAACTGATTTAACACCCGGCAACTCAGGCGTCCGCGCACAGGCCGTCGGGGCCAATGGTGCGCCTATAGACGATTTTGTAATAGAATCCCACGGCAACGCCATCCACGTTTTGAACGCCCCCTCACCAGCCGCAACCGCCTGCCTTGCAATCGCCGACCACATCAACAAATTAGCAAGTGAACAATTCAAACTCTAATCTTAAGGCCACCTCGAAAAACTACATTGGCAAGGCAAACGAGCCTTGTTTTTGGCTTAAAAATAAGATTTTCCTTCATGAAATTATAGTTTTTAGAGGTGCCCTTAATCGTTACAACGTACAGGCTATTTCATAACTGTCATTCCCGCGAAAGCGGGAATCCAGTTTTTATCTACAAACTCAAATCACGCTCCTCGACCGGCTACAGCATGTGGCAACCTTGACACTCTTCTGCAAAACCGGGACAATTCGTCGATATGACAAGGCACGATACCGCCAGCTTGTTTGAAACAGTAGAACCTGAACAACCCGCCAACCACGTCATCCGCGTTGCGTTTGAATCGGGGGTGGATTCGGAGTTTGATTACCTTGTGCCGGATAAACTTTGGCCCGTGCAAATTGGCCAAAGGGTCGAAGCGCCTTTCGGAAGGTCAAATAAGCTCGAAATCGGCTTTTGTGTCGAAACGGATATTGACAGCGATAGTAGGGCGGGGTTTACCCCGCCGAATTTAGCCCCCCAATTTATTGGGGGGTTGCTTAGCCACCAGGCCCGCCTGGGGGTTGAGGCGGAACACAGAGGGAAAAAGTTCAAACTCAAAACAATATCTGATGTCGTTGATAAAGAGCCGTTGATAGATGCCGGCCTGATGGAGCTGGCACGATGGATTAGCGACTACTATGTTTGCCCGCTTGGTCAGGTCCTCGCTGCTTTAGTCCCTGCGGCTGTTAAAAAAGGCGCAGGTGAAAAAAAAGAAAGATACGTTTATCTCGCCGTATCGCCTGACAAAATCGACGAAGTTGCGGGGGAACTCAAAGGTAAAAAGCAAAAGCAGATTGTCCAGTGGTTAAGAGAATCAGGCGCCTTTGAGCCGGAGACAGCAGTTGAGTTTAACGAATTACTCAAAGAAATCGGCTGCACTGGTATACCCGTCAAAAATCTGGCGGATAAGGGAATTATTAAAATCGCACAAAGAATTGTTCTGAAATCGCTACCCGTCATACCTGAAGCTATGTTTTTCAGGCAGGAGAAAGTCGTTCTAAACGATGACCAGCAAAAAGCCCTCGCAACTATAACCAGCCGAATAAACGCCTCCCGATTCGGCGTTACGCTGCTTTATGGCGTCACCGACAGCGGCAAGACCGAGCTTTATATAAGGACAATCGACGAAATCCTCAAAAAAGGCAAAAGCGCAATCGTCCTGCTTCCCGAAATCGCCCTGACCACCCAGACGATTCAGCGTTTCAGCGCACGCTTCGAACGAATCGCGGTAATGCACTCGGGCCTGACCGCGCCCCAGCGAAACACACAGTGGCAGAAAATAAAAGCCGGCGAAGCCGACGTTGTAATCGGCGCCCGCTCAGCTATATTTGCGCCGCTGACCAACCTCGGCCTCATCGTAGTCGATGAAGAGCACGAGCCGAGTTACAAACAGGATACCGCCCCGCGATACCACGGCCGAGACGTCGCTATCAAACGCGCCCAATTATGCAACGCCCATTGCATTTTAGGTAGCGCCACCCCTTCACTCGAAACACTGCAAAACTGCCGAACCAAAGGGCACATATTTGGTATTGTTCGCCTGCCCAAACGCGTGATGAACCGGCCCTTCCCTGAAATGCGGCTGATTGATATGAGAGAATATGCGTCGCAGCTCATAAGCGGGCCGCTTGAAAGTCATCTTGCAGAAGTGCTCTCAAAAGGCGAGCAGGCGATTCTGCTCTTGAACCGCCGGGGCTATAGCAGCTTCATCTTTTGCCCCTCCTGCAAACACATCCTGCACTGCCGAAACTGCGACGTAACGCTCACCTTTCATAAAACAGCGCGGCACGGCCATCTTGGCCGTGTTTCAACACAAATCGCCCAATTCCCAACCATAACCGGCAAACATATGCGTTCTGGCCTCGCGATATGTCATTACTGCGGCTCACAAACGCTCGTCCCCGAAAAATGCCCCCTCTGCGGCAAAGGTATGACAATGATAGGACTCGGCGCCCAACGCCTCGAAGAAGAATTGTCCCGAAGATTCCCGCGGGCACGCGTCGCGCGAGTAGATAGCGACTCGATGAAAGGCGCCGACTATTACCGTGTCCTGCGGGATTTCAGCGAGGGACGAATCAACGTCCTCGCCGGCACTCAAATGCTTGCCAAAGGCCTGCACTTCCCCAACGTCACCCTCGTCGGCATCATCTCCGCAGATACGTCGCTCTACCTGCCTGACTTCCGTTCCAACGAACGCACTTTTCAACTGATTAACCAGGTGGCTGGCCGTGCGGGTCGTTCCGCCAAAAAAGGCATTGTCTTCGTCCAGACCTTCCTCGGAAATCAGCCCGCCATTCAATTCGCACTCAAAGGCGATTTCGATGGCTTCGTCAAAGAGGAATTGAAGCACCGTAGCGCCTGCAACCTGCCCCCGTTCTGGCGATTGGCCCTCATTACCCTTCGCGACAGAACCTTTGAAAAACTCGAATTGGCCGCCAAGGCAATGCGGGAAAGAATCAACCGAATTGTGGCCGATGAGCATTTGCAGGTAAAGGTTCGTGGCCCCATTCCCGCCACAATCAGCCGAATCCAGACCTTCCATCGCCTTCAAATAATCCTCCAGGCCCCCCAGCCGACAATTCTGCACCAGTTATTTACGACCCTTCGCAAATCTCCCTCCATCCGTCCCGCCGTTACTATCGCTATCGACATCGACCCCGTTGACCTGTTGTAATTCTCCACCGGCGAATAAAGTTAGGATTGTCATTCCGAGCGCAGTCGAGGTTTACCCGCCGACCTGTCCGGCCTAGCGAAAGCGAAGACGGAAGCACACAGTGCGAAGGCGGAAATCTATTGAAATTGCTTCCTGTAAGGAATCCAAATAAAATTTAGCCCCAGAATTTATTCGGGGGTTACTATTTTTGCCTCTGTGTTTTAAAAATCCGTGGAAATCCGTGGTTAAAAATCGGGGTGACTGGATTCGAACCAGCGACCTCTGCGTCCCGAACGCAGCGCTCTAGCCAAACTGAGCCACACCCCGCTAAAAATCCGACTCTGTCATTGCGACGAAGCAATCTTAATCTGCTACACCCCTTCACTATATCATACCCAGAAAATCCTTGCAAGGTCGTTCGCCGTAATTGTAGGGTGTGCTTTTATCCGCCTCCGGCTTTCCCCCAAAACCACATTGTCTTATTTTATTACCCGCCGCACGCCGTTAGGCGTCCCTTACGGGAGGTGGATACTTCTCAAATTTCAAATCTTAAATCTCAAATCCCCGCCCTCCGTCCTCGAACAAAAGGTCCTCAGGATAGCCCCAGGCCCTGTGCGATTCCGTTGCCATAGTCCTTATCCGCTTTACGAAAATGCTCCACCATTCTCGTCTGGATTTCCTTCGGCACGTTTTTGAGAGACCGGATGATATTTTGTATCAGCCGTTTTTGTTCGTCGGCCGGCATCGGTCGATAAAGGTTGCCCGGCTGGACATAATCGTCATCAACGCCTCGTTTTTGCTCATACCAGTCGGCATCGCCGGAGATTTTCAGAGGCGGCTCCTTGTAAGCGGGGTCTGCTTTTGGCCCGCCGAAACTGTTCGGCTCGTAGTTCGGTGTCGGCCCGCCGTTATCGTCGAATCTCATTTTCCCGTCACGCTGATAGTTATTCACTTGTGCCGCGTGTGGGCAGTTTATCGGCAGACGCTCGAAGTTTACGCCCAGCCGATACCGTTGAGCGTCCGCATAGGAGAAAATTCTCGCCTGGAGCATCTTGCACGGCGAAAAAGATATGCCGGGGACAACGTTTCCCGGAGAAAAAGCCGCCTGCTCGACTTCAGCATAATAGTTCTGAGGATTTTTATTCAGTTCAAGCACCCCGACCTCGATTAGCGGGTAATCCTTATGAGGCCAAACCTTGGTCAGGTCGAATGGATTCCATCGATAGTGCTCCGCGTCGGCCTCAGGCATTATCTGAACCGATAAAGTCCACTTCGGATATTCCTTTCGTTCTATCGCATCGAACAACTGATGAGTATGGTAGTCCGCGTCCCGGCCGGCTATCTTGTCCGCCTCTTCCTGCATAAAACACTGAATACCCTGCTGGGTCTTGAAATGGAACTTGACCCAGAACCGTTCGTTATTGGCGTTGATGAAACTATATGTGTGGCTGCCATATCCATTCATAAATGGAATCCCCTTCGGAATCCCCCTGTCGGAAAACAGGATTGTTACCTGGTGCAGTGATTCGGGAACCTGTGACCAGAAATCCCATTGAGGCGTGTCCGCTTTTACATTCGTCTGAGGGTCTCGTTTCTGTGTGTGAATGAAATCCGGGAACTTAATCGCATCCCGTATGAAGAAAGTCGGCGTATTGTTGCCGACCATGTCCCAGTTGCCTTCCTCCGTATAGAACTTCAGTGCAAAACCCCTGACGTCGCGAACCGTATCCGCTGACCCTTTTTCGCCTGCCACTGTGGAAAACCGCCCGAACATCTCTGTCTTCTTGCCTATCTCGGAGAACAGCTTTGCCTTGGTGTATTTCGTGATGTCCTTTGTCACAGTGAAAGTGCCGTGCGCGCCTGACGCTTTCGCGTGCACAACTCGCTCAGGGATGCGCTCCCTGTTAAAGTGAGACAGCTTCTCAAGCAGATGATGGTCCTGCAAAAGTGTCGGCCCACGTTCTCCCGCTGTCAAAGACGTTTGATTATCGGATACCGGAATGCCGGCCGATGTGGTTAGTTTTTTGGGCTCTGTGCTCATTGGTTTTTTCCTTTCCGATTTAGCTGACTATCTCGCTATTTGCGTATCCTCTGCCAATAGTGATACATTTCTGCTTTCCCATTCCATCGCATACGTTGTCATCCTCGGCTGCGTCTTCCAGCCGAAAATTATAGCGCGCAGCGCTTGTCAAACGCAAGCCAAAAAGCGCTATATGCTGTCTGCTGTCTTTGCTTCCCCCCAAAACCGCATTGTTTCCGTTTGTCATTCCGTGCTTGCCTGCCCCAGTATGCCTTAAACGGGGGACACGGAATCCAGAAATTTAGCCCCTCAATTTATTGAGGGGTTACTCTCGCCGCAGGCGGATCTCCCCCCAAAACCACGTTGTCCCCTTTTATTTCTCGTCCACTGTGTCCATTCTGTCCACTTCGTCCCCTTCCATTTTACCCGCCGCAGGTGGCTTCCTCTCAAATCTCAAATGTTAAATTTCAAATTCCCCGTCCTCGGCGGACAAGTCCTGAACGCTGAACGCTAAACTATTTCCGCCGTTTTTATCCTGCTATTATGACAATATCAATTCTTCTTGACCTTGCACATCCAGCCAGCACGTATGGCAATGCGTCGAAGGCATAAGAAAAGAATGTATTGCACGACAACACATGCGACGAACATAGCAAAAATTATGAGCCCATAATATGGGGATTCATTTTTGAGAAGGGAACCAGCTAAGTGCCCTGCAAGAAGAACAGTGCCTACAAACCATGCGGTCACAAGAAATAGAATTAAAAGGATTGCAATAAATGATTTAAGGGGCCCATTCCGCCAGAATGAACGCGGAGAGATAGCGGCCGAAAGAGCAAAACCGGCAAGTAGTAAAGCCAGTATGGCACCGCCATTGCCGGGACCTACTATGTCTTCTAACCCTATACCCAAGAATCCTATCAAACCTTGCCACCCAAGGATGATTCCGAGAGTTAATAGCGAGAGTCGCAGTGGAATCTCAATAATAAAGAGTAAGTATTTTTTCATGTGCAGACCCATTATCGACAACCGAGGATGATTATACACACCACGATTTCCACCGAATTTATCCTGCCATTTTGCTAATATCAACACACCTGCTTAGAAGCGGCCCTTAGATAGTTCATCTGAACCCGCCTGTTATGATTCGTACGATTATTGTTTGAGGACATACTTCATCAAAGCTTTTCCAAGTTCTGTGAACTGATATCTATTGTTTCTGGATGATAGGTTAATACTTGGTGTAGATTCCAATTCAATTACCCCAGAATTGGAAAGGATTAAGCAACATTTTTTCTGTAAATTCTTTTTTCTTTTGAATCAGTAGATTCGTCTTCGTTCTCCATTTCCACATTCATATCCAAATATCTTTTGCCGGCAATCCAATCCTCGCTAATCTCCATCTCTATCGCACTGAC
>JBDRMP010000102.1:0-8694 GCA_043811995.1 Planctomycetota bacterium | reverse complement strand
GTCAGTGCGATAGAGATGGAGATTAGCGAGGATTGGATTGCCGGCAAAAGATATTTGGATATGAATGTGGAAATGGAGAACGAAGACGAATCTACTGATTCAAAAGAAAAAAGAATTTACAGAAAAAATGTTGCTTAATCTAAAATTGCTGGTTATTACACATTACAGTATTCAGGTACTTATGGATTCGTCTATGATGGTAATAATTGGACCCAATTGCGATATCCTACTGCACACAACACATACATTGAAGATATTGACGGTAATAATATTGTGGGTTATTATGTTCCATATGCCGGTCGTTCTGATGGCTTTATTTATGATGGCATAAAATGGACTACCATATACTACCCTAAAACTCGATATGATGATCTTATCTTAAAAGGAATAAGCGGCAGCAATATCGTCGGATATTATAAGGTCCAAGGTGAGTATTATGGTTTTTTGTGCAAAAATGGAATATGGTCTTTATTGAATTATCCCGGTGCGAGAGAAACAAAGCCGTATAGTATAGAGGGAAATATTATTGTTGGAGAGTATACAGACAATTCAGGAAAACATCATGGATTCATGTATAATGGTACGAGTTGGACTGCTTTGAATTATCCCGGAGCAGATTATACAGCAATAGAAGATATTAACGGATTGAAGCTCGTTGGTAGGTATTTGACATATAACTCTTCGCTGTGGAGGGGATTTATTTATACCATGCCGATACCTGCGGCCAATGCGGGCCAGGATCAGGAGGTCTATGCCTGGATTGACGGGATAGCAGAGGTAACATTAGACGGAAGTGCCTCATACGATGGCGACGGTGATGAGCTGACTTACCTATGGACGTGGTCAATCGACGGCAATACCTACGATACAAACGGCGTTGACCCGACGATAGAGCTTCCCGTCGGCGTACATACAATTGAGCTTGTAGTCAATGACGGTCTGGAGGATTCCGAGCCGAACGAGGTTACGATAACCGTCGTTGAGCCGATAGAAGGAACGCTTTTGGTAGTACCTCGGATAATTAACGGTCAACGTGGACAACGAAGAATAATGGCAATGCTTCGACTGCCAGCGGGTATCAGCAGACAACAGATTGACGCCAGCCGGAAGCTGCTGCTTTATCCCGGCGAAATTGAGGCCAATTACCAGGTCATCCTGAGACATTTCGAGCACGGCGGAGCCGAGCGTGTCGTTATTTTTGCCTGCTTTGATAAGGAATCGTTTGTGGATGCAGTTGGTAAGCTCGGTCCGGTTCAACTGGACGTGGTTGGCCAACTTAAAATAGGGCAATACTTCTACGGCACGGATACGGTGAGAATAATCAATCCGCCTCGCTGGCCGCCGTGGCGATGGTGGAACTGGTCTCATACTATAAACCGGTATCGTCCTCGTGCGAAGTAAACCACAAGATATCGCTGTTTTATAGTTTGAGGCGGGATTGTTCAAGCCGGGTTGCTTTTTTGAGGATGCGTTTTTCGTCTGGTGTGAGCGAATGCAGGCCTGAGTCGTGGACTTTTTTAAGGATACGGTCAACTTCGATGCGAAGCCGGCGTTCGGACTCTACGCGTTTGTCCCATTGTGAGGACTTAAAACGAAGCTTTAGCGAGGTCCGCCAGGAATCCGAGAGCACATAGAATGTGCCTGCGGCGATACCCGCCAGATGAGCGGCTTCACCGCCTGCGTTTTTGCCTTTGGAAAGTATGATTACAGCAGAGAAGCAAATCAGGCCGACCGCGACAACACGTATCGGCACAGGAAACGGAATGGGGAAGAGAAAGACCTTGATATGTGGAAACAGGATGGCACAGGCGGTGAGGACGCCGAGGACTGAACCCGAGGCGCCGACAAGCGAGCCGACGGGCAGAAAACCGGTCACAACAAGCAGGATGTAAAACACCCCCCCTGCCACACCGCAGACCAGGTAAAATATAAGGAACTTTTTAGTACCCCAGTGCCGTTCGAGCGGTGAGCCAAAGAAGAAAAGCCCCAGCATATTGAAAAATATGTGGCCCAGACCCCGGTGCAGAAACTGGTAGGTGATGAGCCGCCAAACCTGGAGCGTGAGCAGAGGCGACGCGGGGATAAGGGCGAAAAACCTTTCGAAAAGACCGGGGCCCGGCTTCGTCGGGTCCGTCGTGAGCGCATCTAAGAGAAAGACGATTATGTTAGTGAGTAAGAGCCATTTGACGGCCGGGGTAATCGGGGGCAGCCCCAGGCGCATCCGCGGCGCGTATGACGGGTATGATTCGTTTTGCTCGCGTGTGTAGTCCCTGTCGTAAAGTCCCATAGCATTCCTCTGAAAAGCACTGCCGGACAATTGCTATTATTATATCACAGTTTTTGCGAATTGTTCGGGGAAAAACGGCGAGGCAGGTTTTCAGAACGCATTTTCTGGAAGACCAGCATCAGAACGGCGCCGAGGATGAGCATATAAATGCTGAGGTTTTGGGAGATTGTGCCGCCTTTGTAAACGGTCCACCAGCCGTATTCAAAGGGATTGTCGTCGCGGACAATTTCGAGAAAGAAGCGTGTCAGGCCGTAGAGCATAAACATCAGGGCAAAAGTTGAGCCGGGCCTGGTAAAGAGTTTGCCGGCTGCATCGAATTGAGACCTTCTCCAGAAAAGAAATAACACCAAGGCGATAATCGCGGCGTTTGCCGAGGAGTACAACTGTGCGGGGTGGACAGGCAAACAACGGTATGGTCTCTTTGCGACAATTTCTTTTTGGTGCGGGCTTAATTGGTTGTATGGTTTTAGCTCCTGTCGCCATACCCCTTTATTGTCAAAGTAGCCGAAGAAATCTTCAGGCAGCACATTTTGTGGAACGGGCCTGTTTCGGGCCGTATCCGGCTCTGCCTGGCTTATATAAGGGTGTGAGCCGTATGGGAACCTGACTGCCCAAGGCAAGTCCGTGGGTTTTCCGAAACAGCAGCCGTTGAGAAAACAGCCGATTCTCCCGAAGGCAAGCGCCAGCATCAAACCTATGGCCAGAATGTCGAGATACCGCCGGACGGGCAGCTTGTGGTAACGCATATAAAATATAAGGACAACGAGGGAGCCGATGACGCCGCCTAAAAGTTCCAGCCCCCCCTGCCATATCGCGAACATGTTGAGCAGGTCGCCTTTGAATAAATTGAAGTGATGAACTACAAAAAAGATACGTGAGCCGACAACGCCGGCGATGAGCGAATAAAGCGAGGCGTTGGTAATCATCTGTGGGTCAGGGGTGATATTCCGACTCAGACGTCTTATGACGTAAACGGCGACAAGAAAACCGATGACCATCATCAGGCCGTAGCTTTTGACGGTCAGTGTCGTAAATGGTATTCTGAACAACTCAGGATGCATTTGCAGGGTTTTCTATTGCCGATTTATTTCATTAAGGGTTTTCGGATTTTGTTCTGATTATCGACCAGGATTACCTTGGGCTTAAGCTTGCGTGCCTCAGCGGGGGTGCAATAAGCGAAGCTGAGGATAATAACAATGTGGTTTTTCTTCATCAGTTTGGCCGCTGCGCCGAGGACAATTACCTGGCCTGAGTTTGCCGGGGCCGGCAACGCGTATGTCTCAACCCGGCTGCCGTTTGTGATGTCGGCGATGAGCACGCTCTCGTAAGGCAGGATTCCCGCCGCCTTCATCAATGCGCCGTCGATAAGGATGCTGCCGGGATAATGAAGCTTCGTCCCGGTGACACGCGCCCGGTGCAGTTTCGATTTAAGCATCTTCAAAAACATAGTTGTTCACCCATCACTAAATACAATAATGCAAGGATTATTATACGTTATCATTTGCCGGCGTCCACTGCGATATTATCAATCAGCCGGGCCGAGCCGAATCTTGCCGTCACAGCTACCAGCACCCTGCCTGCAATTCGATGGACGTCTTCAAGCGTTTCTGCGTCAACGATGCTTACATACTCGATGCTACTGAGAGTATTTGCGGCGTTTATAATTTTACGCATCTGAGCGATAATTGTTTTCGGATTAGTTACGCCTGCCTTTATCATTTCGCGTGCGGCCCGAAGCGAGCGGTATATACAGGTTGCGTCTTTTCGCTCGCCAGGCGACAGGTACTGGTTTCTGCTGCTAAGCGCAAGCCCGTCGGCGGCACGGACCGTCGGGCAGCCGATGATTTTGAGTGGTATGTTCAGGTCCGCGACCATACGTTTTATTACAACGAGCTGCTGGGCGTCCTTTTGGCCGAAATAGGCAACGTCGGGACCGACGATATTAAATAGCTTCGCGCAAACAGTAGCAACGCCCCGGAAGTGTCCGGGCCGAAATCGACCGCACAATCGCCCGCTCAGCTTATCGACGTTCACCGATGTAACTGTGCCGGAACCGTATATTTCTCCGACAGCCGGAACAAATACGACGTTGACGCCGTGTTCTTTGCAGATTTTCATGTCAGCCCGCAGTGGTCTGGGATATTTTGATAGGTCCTCCCCGGAGCCGAACTGCGTCGGATTAACAAAAATGCTTACGACGACGAAATCGCCCTTCTTGACGCTGCGGTCGATAAGGGATATATGGCCCTGATGAAGTGCGCCCATTGTGGGGACAAAACCGATTGTCCTGCCCGTCTTTCGGGCCGCCTTGACGAATGCTCTTACTGATTTAATTGTTTTTGCGACTTTCATAAGTATCCGGAGGATGAAGATAATATGCTGTCTGAACCGCGAGACGGTCAATAGATTTTTCGCTGAGACAGTCAAAATCGGTCAGCGTGATTACGGGCGAGTGTTTCCACTCTGCTGTAAGTTTCCTGTAACCGGCGTCGATTGCCTGTAAAAAGCTCATCCGGATTTGTTGCTCGTAGGGGCGATTACGGCGATGAATTCGTTCCAAACAAACCTCCGGCGAATCCGCTAAATACAGCAAAACCGCCGGGGCAACAACAGCCGGAGACAATTGTTCGTAAATCCTCAGATACAATTCGAACTGCTCGTCGGACAAAAGCAGCTTCGCATATATAAGCTCCTTTTGAAAAACGTAATCGGTAACTGCCGGCCTGCCTTTATCAAACATGGCCGGACTCAACTGCTCCACCCGGCTGGCAAGAAAGTAAAGCTGGGAATCGAGGGCGAGGTCCTTGTAGCCCGCATAGACCTTCGGCAGGAATGGGTTTGTGTCGTAACGCTCGAAAACGGCTGCACAAGCCAGAACCGCGGCAAGCTTTTTCGCAAGTGTGGTTTTGCCCGCTCCGATGTTGCCTGCGATACTGATAAGCTGCGGTTTGTCCGTCGGCGGCACATAATCGCAGCCATTAAGCCGAGAGGCGAGCACATCAACAGTTTCCCCAAGAATGGGGTGCAGCAGCTTCGGATTCAGTTCTCGAAGGCCGTCGAGCACAAAACTGCGAAGGTGCATCTGCGGATGCGGCACGATTAAAGTATTACTGTTGATGACCTCGTCGCCGAAAAGTAACAGGTCAAGGTCGATGGTCCTCGGCGCCCATTTTTCTTTTCTTTCCCTTCCAAGCGTGTTTTCAATGCGGACTAATTGCTGGTGCAATTGTTCTGTCGACAATTCTGTCTCTATCTCCGCAACGCAGTTCAGATACGCCGGCTGCTCTGAATCGCCCAGTGGTTTGGTTTCAATTATTGCCGATACCCGTGCAACAGCGATATTAGTCGTCTCACGGAGCTTATGAAGGGCCTTGTCGATGAAGGTTTTCCTGTCGCCGAGGTTGCTGCCCAAGCCGATGTATGCGATTGTCCCGCCCATATTATATACGAGAGATTCTGTCGAGCGCCTCATTGACGTCAGCCGGGTCGCCGAACGCGGTCAGGCGAACATACCCTTCACCCGCGGGCCCGAACCCGACTCCCGGCGTCGTTATCACGTTGGCCTTATTGAGAAGCAAATCGAAAAACGCCCACGAGCCAGTTCCTTCCGGTGTCCTGAGCCATATATATGGCGCGTTGACCCCGCCATAAACCTTGTAGCCCAGCCCCGTGAGACGCTGGCGAATCGTTTTGGCGTTGTTCATATACAGCTCGATTATGCTGCGAATCTGTTTGCTGCCTTCCGGAGTATAAGTCGCCGCGGCGCCCGCCTGCGTTACGTATGATACGCCGTTGAATTTTGTACAGTGTCGTCTGGCCCATAGCGGATTCAGCGCGATACTCTGGCCGGCCTTGGTATATGCGCGAAGCTGTTTCGGTATCACGGCAAATGCGCATCGCACGCCCGTGAAACCCGCCGTTTTCGAAAAACTGCGAAACTCAATAGCAACGTCTTTCGCCCCTTCTATTTCATATATCGAATGTGGTATCTGCGCGTCGCTGATATACGCCTCGTAAGCCGCGTCGAAAAGGATTATTGCCCTGTTGTCGCGGGCGTAATCGACCCATTTTTTCAGTTGTTCCTTCGTCGCCACCGCACCGGTGGGATTATTCGGAAAGCAAAGATAAATCAGGTCAACCTTCGCGGAGGGCGGCGCCGGGACAAAATTATTCTCGGCTGTCGCGGGCATATATACGATGCCGGCGTACGTCCCCTGCCCTGCCGCTAATCCCGTCCTGCCGGCCATAACGTTGGTATCGACGTAAACGGGATAGACAGGGTCTGCCACGGCTATTACATTATCGACGCCGAAAAGCTCCTGAATATTGGCGGTGTCTGATTTCGCACCGTCGCTTATGAATATCTCGTCGATATCGATACTCACCCCGCGTGGTTTGAAATCGTTTTTCGCTATCGCTTCCCGTAAAAAGGCATAGCCGACGCCGCCGTCGTCGTAGCCGCGAAACGTCTCTTTCCCGGCCATCTCATCGACCGCCTTGTGCATCGCCTCGACTACCGCCGGAGCCAGTGGCTGAGTAACGTCGCCGATACCCATACTGATTAATCTGGCGTCGGGATGCGCCTGCTGAAAAGCACGCCTGCGTTTGCCGATTTCCGGGAACAGATACCCGGCCTGTAGTTTCAAAAAGTTTTCATTTACCGTTATCATCGCGTTTTTCCTATCTCAATCCAGCCACCAAAAAGCTGGCTAATCGTCATTCCGGGGGCACTGAGATTCTATGAATTGCTCCATCTCCCGTCAACAAATTCACACGCGTTCATTCAAATACCGCAGAGTCAATTAAATCAGGAACGTGAAAGGTTCTCCATGCATATCCCTGCGATTCGTTTTAAATGAGCAAGACCTGCGCGGAGGATTGGGGAATTGGCGAATTCAATCTGGAACCGGGCTTCAGTGAGCATAAGAATCTCGTTCAAATCGAGTTCGGCACGGGTGGGGTGAAATTTAAATTCCTTGTTGGAACAGGGAGGGGCTTTTTGCTGGTGAGGGCAGGCGACGACACAATCGGAACAGCCGAAGAGATGATTGCCGATTTTGGGGGCAAGCTCGGCGGGGATTTCGCCATCGGATTCGATTGTCAGGTAGCTTATGCACTTTGTGGCGTTGAATGAGCCATCCGGCTTAAGCGCGCCAGATGGGCAGGCGGATACGCACTTGCCGCAGTCGGGGCACGATTCCGTCAGATGTTTGTCCGGGACAAGTTCAAGATTCGTGAGGATTTCGCCAAGAAAGATTTGCGGGCCGAAGCGTGGGTTGACGAGCATACGATTTTTGCCGATAAAGCCAAGCCCCGCCCGGACGGCCAGCGCCCGTTCTAAGAGCGGTGCCGAATCGACACATATCTGAAACTGGAAACCGTGGCCGATTGTGGTAATGATAAAATAGACGAGTTTACGAAGCAGTTTTTTTATAAAGGGGTGGTAGTCATCGTATTGGGCGAATGGGGCGATACGGCCGAAGGATTGAGATTGCTTCGCTTCGCTCTGCTGCGCTCGCAATGACGATGGCGGTTTATAGTTTAGGCCGACGACAATGACGGATTTGGCGGCCGGTAACAATTTGGCGGGGTTGGTGCGTTTTTCGAGGTGGTTGTGCATCCAGGTCATTTGCCCCGCGTGGCCGTCTCGAAGCCAGCCGAGGAGGCGATTGACCTGCTCGTCGTGGACTGGCGAAGCATCTGTAACGCCGACGAGGTCAAAACCAAGCTCAAGGGCCTTTTGCTTTATCTGTTCAGTCAGCCCCATCTTCTTCGAACAATAAAAAACACGGGTGTAACCTTGTATTATACCATATTTTAAGCGGAATGGGGACAAAAAATAGCTTTTCGCCACAGGCGAATAAAATTGTAAGACGGCGAAAAAACAGCTATATTGCCGCCAAACCGATGTTTATGGAGGTATGCAAGTGGCAGAAGAACTTATTGGGCTAATAGGCGGAAGCGGACTGGGAGATGCCCTCGTGAAAAGGATAAAGGACGTGAGGTTTCGCAGCGTCGAAACGCCGTTCGGGCAACCGAGCGACAGGATTATGGTCGGCAGGATAGGCATTAGGCGTGTGGCCTTTATCAATCGCCATCGTAGGGGTCATAAATTTAGCCCCAGCGAGGTGCCATACGCAGCGAACATATACGCCCTTAAAAAGCTGGGGGTCCACACGATAATCGCGACAGGTGCGGTTGGGTCACTTCGGCAGACAATCCGGCCGGCTGAGATTGTGGTCGTGGACCAGTTCATCGACAAGACCTGCAAACGGCAGAGCAGTTTTTTTGGCAAATACGGGGCCGTTCACATAGAGATGTCGCAGCCGGTGTGTAGCAGATTAAGCAAGGCAATCTCCGCGACGGGGGCAAAGCTGAATTTCAAGACGCACAAAAAAGGGACATAC
>JBDRMP010000101.1:0-23412 GCA_043811995.1 Planctomycetota bacterium | reverse complement strand
GAAGTTCGACCTGATCAACGGTGGCACGCTGGAAGATGTTATTGACGAGTTGAACAACGGCACTTTGCGGGTCGGCATTCACATAATCGGCCTGCCTGACGGCTCAAGCGAATCCGCTATCCTTGTCCCCGAGCCGGCGACATTATTCCTGCTGGCAACAGGCGCAGCAATTGCATTAAGAAAACGTAAAAGGTAATACGTTCATCCGCCCTCCCTCATCTTTTAATCTTCTTCGGTCTTGATAAACAAGCAATTTTCCGTATAATCCTTCTGAACTCTCACCGCAGAGTCCGCAAAGCTCGCAGAGATTTATTTTAGTTTTTCTCTGCGGTCTCGGCGTGCTTTGCGATAAAACAAGTGTTATTTTCGGGCGATTAGCTCAGCTGGTAGAGCAGCTGACTCTTAATCAGCGGGTCGCAGGTTCGATTCCTGCATCGCCCATTTTCAATGGAGCAGCCGACATACAAAAAGACCGAGCGGGAAAGCGGTCACAAACTCCGAACCGCAGTAATTATTTTTATCGCGTGCGTTTGCGGCTGGTTTGTGATGGAGCTGGAGATTCTGGGCGTAAGGGCTCTGACTCCGCATTTCGGCAGCGCCGTGTACGTCGTAACAGGCAGCGTAATAGGGGTCTTTCTGCTTTCCCTTTCCGTCGGCTATATGCTCGGCGGATGGCTCTCCAGAAAAGCAAATAGCGCACGAGTACTTGGACTCAACCTGATGGCTGCGGGTGCCTGGCTGTGCGTTATACCTTTCTTAACAGAGCCGGTGTGCGACTGGATGTTCAATGTCGGGCTGGATGAAAAATGGGGCTCGCTTCTGGCGTCCCTCGTTCTTTTCGGGCTGCCGACTGCTTTGCTTGGCACTGTTTCGCCAATCGCTGCCCGCTGGCTGACCACACAGGTACGCGATTCCGGATTTAACGCCGGCCTGGTGCTGGCACTTTCCACAGCGGCCAGTTTCGTCGGCTGCATAGTAACCGCTTTCTATCTCGTGCTTGTCTCCCTGCGATACACGCTCTACATCTCGGGCGCCGTATTACTGGTCCTCGGCGGCGTGATTATACTGCAAAAGGCAAAACAAAAAACCATCCTGAATTTAGTGTTTTTAACGGCGGCTTTTTGGCATTTGTCGTTTGCCGGTGAGGCCGAAGCGAGCGATTTTGGCCGACTGATTCATCACCAGAATTCGCTTTATCACAGTATATTCGTTTATCAGCAAGGCCCCGTTGTTACCCTTCGATTCGGCAGACAGGCCGGCGTGACGATTCAAAGTCAGGTTAACCTGAGTAACTTACGGGAGCATAAGCTGGAATACACGGGATTGAGTTTTTGCGGATTGCTTTATAAGCCGCAGCCGAAAAAGGTGCTCGTGCTGGGACTTGGAGGGGGCGTAATTCCGAGGGAGATGCACTATTATTTCCCGTCTGCCGACGTCAACGTGGTCGAAATAGATGATGAGATTTCGAAAATAGCAGAGCGGTTCTTTAACTTCCACCAGGACGATAAGCTCAGGGTGAATATTGCCGACGGCAGAATGTTTATCAAAGAACAGCTTCGCCTGGACCCGAGCCCGAAATACGACATTATCATCCTCGACGCCTTCAATGGCGACTATATCCCCTTCCATCTTATGACAAGGGAATTTCTCGAAGAGGTAAAAGGAGTTCTGGCCGAGGACGGTGTGGTTGTCGCGAACGTATTTTACTCCAATCGGCTTTTCGACGCGGAACTGGCGACCTTTCTCGACGTCTTCGGACGATGCCAGGTGTTTTTCGGCGCCTATTCCACAAACGCGATGCTCATAGCTCCCGGCCCCGCCGCCCCAACGCTCACTACCGAACAAGCCATAAGCAGGGCGGAGGTTCTACAGCATAAGCACAGGTTCGATTTTAATATGCTGATGGTCGCGAAGCGCCTGCAACCCAACACACGCCCGGATCCGAGGGCAAAGGTGCTCACCGATGACCGCGCGCCGGTGAACCGGCTGCGCACACAGGAGAACAGAAAATCATCTCGGCGTCCTTAATCTTTGTATATATGCGTGTGGTCCTGCGTCAGGCCCCTGCCCATCACGGCCAGCAGCAGCAGTTCAGCGGAAATAATCAGAAACACCGGTCCCAGCAAAATACTACAGATGGCCGCGAATTCCCTGATGGGTCTGTCCCAGAGGTCCCTGCCGCAACAAAGACAGGCCGCCTCCATCATAAAATATGCCGCCACTGACGTCATAATCCATATTAGCACCCACGCTACAGCCATAATCCTGCCCTCCAATTAGGTTTAGGTCTTCCGGCCTTTTTCAGGTGCAAACTGCTGACGTCCTATTCAGCTCCGATACTATCATTATATCAAAAACAGACGAGTCAACTTAAAAAAAAGCGAAAATACTTTGCGAAGTGTAAAAGAATAATTGACAATGTGGAATAGGCGGCTCAGCCGACCTGGTCAGGCCCCAAAGGCCCTTATCGCCGCTAAAGTTATCAATAGAATAACGACTAATAACGCCGCTCTAAGTATACGGGCCGATTGAGTTTTCGGCTGTATAAGCCGCCATACAAATCCCCATAACACCCACAAAAGGCAAATCCGCAGAACAAAAATTATCACGCCTCCAACCATATTAAAATTCTACCCTATTTTAACACCCCAAGTCAAGCAAAAACCCCCTGATTTAACGAAAAGGCGGGTTTATTAACTACACCCCTGCCAGCTAACTCACATATCAGTATTGAAAAGGGGGTTTCAAAACAAATTAATCGAAACCCATTTCAGCAACTGAACCGAGAGGAAAAGGGGAGGGGCCCTGTGCCGTATCTATAAATATTAAAGACGCGGTAAATAATAAGCCGACTAACACCAGCAGGATGTTTCATATTATCACGGTTTTTACTTTTAAGGAGATAGAGATGCAGTTTTTCAACGAAATTAAGAAGTGGTTGGCCGAGATTACGGAAATTGCGCTACTGCTGGTCGCGCTCGGCGTGGTTGTCGAGATTCTTTTCGGCAGCAACACAGTTCCGTTTTTCGGCAATGTAATCACCAACATCACCGGCATCCTTGGTATGCTTGGAGACAAAGGCCTGGTCGGACTGGTTGCACTGGGGATTATTCTGTTCCTGTTCAATCGCAGGAAAGCCACGGCTTAAAACAGAAAACGCAAGACAAAAGACAGCCGACAGATGAGAGTTCTCATCTGTCGGCTGTTCTTTATTCTCTGTCCTCTGTGCATTGTCTTTAGTTTGCAGGCCTCACCGTGAGCCGGTCCAGAGGTATAATACCTGCGGAACAGCAAGCTCGTAGAGAGTTTTCCTGTCGATTCGCAGCCCTGCCTTGGCCTTTGCCGCCAGAATATCAGATAACGCGAAGGGCCTGCGATATTCTATCACCTGCGCCTTTTCAATATCGGCCATCGATTTGACCTTTGCGATTGCATCATCGAGATAGCCGATTTCATCTATAAGTTTTTCCTCAAGGGCCTGGTCCGCCCAGTAGATGGAGCCGTCTGCCAGACGATTCACGTCCTCTTCGGTCAATTCTTTTCTGCCGTCAATGACAACTTCTACGAATCGCTTATATGCCGGGTCGATTATCCTTTGCTGCATATACTGAATCTGTTCATCAGTGGGCATCTTAAACGAGCTGGGCCAGTCCTTCTTTTCGCCGGATTTAACAACAATCGGCTGTATGCCTAATTTGTCCTCCAGAAGCTGCTGCACGACAAGATAGCCCATAATGACGCCGATGGAGCCGGTTATGGTCGTCGGCTCCGCTACAATCATGTCACAGGCAACCGAAGTATAGTAACCGCCGGAAGCCGCGACCCCCTGCATAAAGGCGACAACCGGCTTATCCTTTTCACTTCGATACTTCAGAATCTCGTTGTAAATCTGGTCGCTGCCCGACAGCGTCCCGCCCGGTGAATTGATGCGGACGATTAGACCTTTAATGTGCCTGTCTTCTCTTGCCGTCTTCAGCTGCCAGTACACGTTCTGGGCCTGCTGGTCGTCTATTATGCCGTCCACCGAGATTATGGCTATCCTGGCAGTCCGCGGGCCTTCTTTGATGACCTCTTCAGTGAATTTCCGCTCTTTGCCGGCGGCAAATAAAACGACCACGCCGATAAGGACCATAAAAAGCGCAAAATTCGCCAGGACCGACAATCCGGTGATTATCCCCCATAGTATTTTCCAGCCGCCGCCTTTTTTGCCCGCTGGCGGCGTTGGTGCAGTGCCGAACTGCTGTGATGGCTCATTTGAATTCGCGAAATCCATAAAAATCCCCTTTCCGATTATTTCCAGTTCATTCGTTAAAGTTGATTACCTGCCGGTTAATCGTTACAATTATCAATAATCAATTGGCAATAATCAATAACAAACTATCATTACAAAAAGGATTGACCCGTGGCGGACAACAAGGGATTTACTCATCTTCATCTTCACAGCCAGTATTCGCTGTTAGACGGCGCCATAACCTTCGAAAAGCTCTTTCAGCGGTGCAAAGACCTCGGGATGGATTCCGTCGCTGTAACCGACCACGGCAATATGTTCGGCGCTATCGAGTTTTATACCAAGGCGCTGGCCGCACATATCAAGCCCATAATCGGCATCGAGACCTATATCGCCCCCAACAGCCGGCTCGACCGCACAAAAACCTCAATCAGCGACGCCGCCTACCACCTCGTCCTCCTGGCCCAGAACAATACCGGCTATCAAAACCTCCTGAAACTCGCAACCGCCGGCTACACCGAGGGCTTTTACTACCGACCTCGAATCGACAAAGAAATCTTAGCAGAACTTAACGAAGGGCTGATTGCCACCTCCGCCTGCCCGAAGGGGGAGATATATGTGCAAATAGCAGGCGGCGATACGAAGGCCGCCCAGACCATAGCCGAAAGCTATCTCAAAATCTTCGGCCCCGAAAGATACTTCATCGAAATCCAGAGCCATCAGGGCGACGACCCGAATATATGCAAAGCCCTCGCGGATGTTGCGAACAAGCTGGGTATTGGCCTTGTCGCAACAAATGACGTTCACTTCCTCAACGAAGACGACCACGAGGCGCACAACTGCCTCTGCGCAATAAGTACGGGAAAAAAGGCGCACGACCCCGACAGGATGATTTACCCCACCGACGTGTTCTTGAAAAGCCCGGAACAGATGCGTCAGCTTTTCCCGGATTGTCCCCAGGCCTGCGACAACACGCTGACAATCGCGGAACGCTGTAACGTCGAAATTGACCTCAAACACCGCCACGCCCCGCATTTCAGCCCCGAAGACGGCTCAACCCCGGAGAAATTTCTGACGAAACTTGTATTTGACAGAGCACGGCAAATCTACGGCAAAATCGACGACAAAGTAAAGGAACGCCTCGACAGGGAGCTCAACGTCATCGAGTCAAAGGGCTTCGCAAGCTACTTCCTGATTGTCTGGGACTTCTGCAATTACGCACACGAGCAAAATATCCCCGCCGGCGCAAGAGGCAGCGCCGTTGGAACGCTTGTCGGCTACTGCCTCGGCCTGTGCAACGTTGACCCGCTTAAGTATGACCTGCTGTTCGAGCGATTTATGGACCCGCAGCGAAACGAAATGCCCGATATCGATATCGACATCTGCCAGGCAGGCCGGGGCCGGATTATCGACTACGTCCGCCGAAAATATGGTCACGTCGCGCAAATCATAACCTTCGGCACTATGAAGGCACGCGCCGCCATACGCGATATATGCAGGGTGCTCGATGTCCCGTTATCCGAGGCCGACCGGCTGGCAAAACTCGTCCCCGAGTCATTGAATATAACCCTCGATACCGCCCTGAAAACCGAGCCGCAGCTCAAACAGGCCTACGATAAAAACCCGCAGACAAAAAAAGTAATCGACATAAGCAAAAAACTCGAAGGCCTTGCCCGCCACGCCTCGGTCCACGCCGCAGGCGTCGTGATTGCCGATGAGCCGCTTACCAACTTTGTCCCGCTATACAAACCCCCCGGCACCGAAGACATTGTAACACAATTCGAAGGCCCGATGGTTGAGAAGGTCGGCCTGTTGAAAATGGACTTCCTCGGCCTGAAAACCCTCAGCGTCCTCGAACGAGCAAGGCAGTTGGTCGAGCAGATTCACGGGCGAAAGATAAACCTCGAAGAAATTGACCTCGCCGACCCAAAGGTCTTTGCGCTTTTCGCTGCGGGAAAAACCAAAGGAATCTTTCAGTTCGAATCAGGCGGTATGCAGGAACTCCTGATGAAGATGAAACCCGACCGGCTTGCGGACCTCATCGCCGCAAACGCACTCTACCGCCCCGGGCCGATGACACTCATCCCCGACTACAACGACCGAAAACACGGCTCCAAATGGTCGCTGCCCCACCCCATTATGAAAGACGTCCTCGACGAGACATACGGCATTATGGTCTATCAGGAACAGGTGATGGAAATCTGCAACCGCCTCGGTGACATACCGCTGCGCGAGGCATATACCCTGATTAAGGCCATAAGCAAAAAACAGGCCAGAACTATCACCAGGGAAAAACAGCGTTTCATCGAGGGCTGCACCAAAAAGGGTCTCAAACAACAGCAGGCCGAGCAGATTTTCGGGCTTATTGAACGCTTCGCCGGCTACGGCTTCAACAAAAGCCACTCCACCCGCTACGCTATAATCGCATATCAAACCGGCTATATGAAAACCTGCTGGCCCGTCGAATATATGGCCGCTCTGCTGACCTACGAAATGAGCGATACCGACAAGGTCGTCGAATATATTACCGAATGTAACGATATGGGTATCGAGGTGATGGCGCCCGACATCAACGAAAGCGGCGTTGATTTCACGCCCTTATACAAAGAAACAGACGGCAAAAAGGGTATGATTCGCTTTGGCCTGGCCGCAGTCAAAGGCGTCGGCGAAAAGGCAGTCGAGCAAATTATCGCCGCACGCGAAAAACTCAGGCATTTCCAAAGCTTATTCCAGTTCTGTGAAAATGTCGATATGCGCGCCGCCAACAAGCAGGTAATGGAATCCCTGATAAAGGCAGGCGCCTTTGACCGCTTAGGCGGCAACCGCGCTCAAATGATGGCGGGGCTCCAATCGGCTATGGAGCACGGGGCCGATACCCAGACAGATAAGTTAAATGGCCAAATGCGGTTCTTCGGCCAGGAGGCCTCGCCGGACTACTCTCAGGACCACAACCGCCTGCCTTACGCCGACCCCTGGCCTGAGCAAATGATGCTGATGTATGAAAAAGAGGTCCTCGGCTTTTACGTTACCAGTAACCCCTTGAGCCACTGCGCCGAAAAGATAAATATTTTCTCGAATATCAATACCGCCCAGATTGCTGAGACCTCACAGGAAAGAGATGTAACCCTCGGCGGCCTTGTTACCAAAATCCGTTACAACCTGACCAAAACCGGCAAGAACGCCGGCTCGAAAATGGCCGTCTTCACGCTCCTCGACCTCCAGGGCCAAGTCGAGGTCGTCCTGTTCCCAAATACGCTCAACCAGTTCACTAAACTGCTGGCCAATGACAAGATTGTTTTTGTCAAAGGCCGGCTGGATTTCAGAAGAGAAAAGCCCAATGTCATCGCCTCGGAGCTAATCGCCCTCGAGGAGGCAACCGATAAGCTCGCCGGCAAAGTGCGAATCAATCTCGATGCCGGCGACGTTACTAAAGAAAAAATCGCCGAGATAAAAACCATCTGCCAGCACCACAGGGGCAAAAGCAGCGTGTATGTGGCAATCAGGACCGACAAGGGCAAGGTTTACGCCTCCGCTGACAGACAATTATCCGTCAACCCCGACCCCGAATTCTGCCGAAAAATCCGCCACCTCCTCGGCCCCGAAAATCTGCAATTAACTCGATAATCAGGTAAAATGAGATTTATGAATTATATCCCTCGCGACACAACGCCGGACGCTCACAGAAAACAGATTGAAATCCTGAGAAAATTGTCTCCAGAGCGAATAGCGCTTATATCCTTTGAGCTAAGCGATAACGTCAGACAAATTGCGATAGCAGGAATCAGGAAAATGTATCCTGAATTCACCGAAACGCAGATAAGAAGAGAGCTGTTGCGAAGATTGGTGGGCGATGAGCTTTTTAAAAAAATAGTCGTCGAAAAGGGATTAAAATAGATGCTCTCACAAAACGAGTTTCTAACAAACATCGTCGAAAAGTTGCAGCAGGCCGGCATCGATTATGTAATTTGCGGCTCTATGGCGGCGACCTTCTATGGTGTAACGCGTTCGACACAGGACGCCGATATAATTATCAATCCTACAAAAGAACAGCTCGCTAAATTCATTGAACTACTCGGCGATGCTTATTATGTAAGCAAAGATACTGCTCTCGAAGCCCTCAAACAGGGAGATATGTTTAATATTATTGAAGTGGAAAACGCATATAAAGCCGACCTTATAATCAGGAAACAATCGGCCTTTAGTGCTGAGGAGTTTTGTAGAAAAAGAAAAGAAAATCTGCTTGGAAAAGACCTTTATATTCTCTCACCGGAAGATTCCGTCCTGAGCAAACTTATCTGGGCGAAACAAAGCCGTTCTGAAATGCAGTATCGTGACATAATGACGATTCTCGAAACAAGAGCCGGTCGTCTTGATATGAACTATTTGAACAAATGGGCAAAAACCCTTGATGTCGAAAACGATTTGAAAAAATGCCTTTCTCAGATTGATGACCTTCGCAAAAAGTGATGCACACTAAATTCGTAACAACCAAATATGTCTGAAATCAAAAAAACTTTGGAAATCCTCAAAGCCCGATGGCCGGAAGTAACACTCATCATCGGCCTTACTGTCCTTTCTCTATTTACCAACAGATTGCTCCAAATACTTAAGACTACAATAAACCCACTTTACGTGCTGGTAATTCCTATTCTTGGTTGTTCTATGGCCCTTCTTATTATAACAACGTTGCTTCAAATTGGATTCAAACGAACCGTTTACTTGCAAGGCCAAAAGCGACAATCACCTGTTGCTTTATTGCGGCAAGGCAAGCATTTTTTCTGGCGGTTGGTTGGATTTGGTTTAATTTATATGGGCGTTTTGGTAATTTTGGCCTGGTTGACCTTTTTGACCGTAAAACAGTTCACATCGATAGAAACAAGTTTCTGGGAAACAGCCAAAGCTTCCCCCATTGCTTATCAATTGTGTTCCACCGTGCCAATGCTAATTTTAATTAAGCCCTTTTTATTCATACCCTCATTAATAGTCGTATTGGATTGTCGAATATTTGAGAGCTTCAGACTACTCAAGCTATGCAGGCTGCGCGATGCAAAAGAACTGACAATACTGTTCCTTGTTTCAATGGTAGCATCATTTTTATGGGTATACCTGCCTACAATGAGGTCTGCCTCAACAATCCCGCAGTATATACTGGTCACAGCTCAGTCTTTTGCACAGCACTTTATAAGCTTGATGATGGCGGTTATGGCAGTAAGGTTTGTCGCCTCTCAAAATTTAGTGTATGATAATGGCTCAAAGCAGTTAGATTCACAAGATTCACTGAAACCTTCAATATAGCTTAGGATTAGCTTTGAAAAACAGTTTTTCAGGCAAATTTATCGCCCTCGATGGGCCGGATGGTTGTGGCAAGACCACGCAGGTCAAATTGCTTGTCGATTGGCTCACCAAGCAAGGTGTGGACGTGGTCAGCTTCCGCGAACCGGGGGCAACGGCCATCGGCGAAAAGATTCGCCAGATACTTCTCAATCCCGAACATATCGCAATGACCACCTCAGCCGAGGTGATGCTCTATATGGCAGCGAGGGTGCAACTGTGGAACGAGAAAATCGCACCGGCCTTAAAAACCGGTAAATGCGTCGTCGTTGACCGCTGGCTATCGAGCACCTGTGCATATCAGGGAAATGCCGGCGGCTTCGGAATGGATAAGGTCATAAAAATCGCCGCCGACTGTCTCGAAAGATGCTGGCCAGACCTCACTATAATCCTCGACGTTAACGCGGATACCGCCGGCAAACGCCTCAAGAAAGACCTCGACAGAATGGAGCAAAAAGGCCCCGACTACCACAAAAAAGTCCGCGAGGGCTTCCTCGGACTCGCCAAACAGCAAAAATATTTTGTCGTAGTCAACGCCGCGGACGATATCGACACCGTCCATAAAAGGGTAATAGAAACAGTTTGTTTAATTTATAATCAGTGAAATCTGTGTAATCTGTGGTTTAGTTTATGCCGCTGAAAGACATCTTCTGCCAGAAAAAAGCAATCTCCGCTCTTCAATCGGCCTTTGTCGGCGACAAGGTCGCGCACTCATATATATTCGCCGGTCAGTACGGCATCGGCAAATTCACCACCGCTAAGGAATTTGCGAAGCTGCTGCTGTGTAAAAATCCCGCCGAATGTGGTGACTTCAACGACAGTTGTGGCAACTGCGTTTCCTGTCGTGCGTTCGACGCCGGCTCACACCCCGACTTCGAGCACATTTATAAAGAGCTGCTCGAATTCACCCGCGACGGCAAAGGAAAAACCACGCCCGTCGATTTCCCCATAGATGTCGTCCGTGAGTTTCTGATTGAAAAAGTAAGCAGCAAACCGGCGCTGTCGGCAAAAAGGGTCTTTATCCTGACCGAGGCCGAAAAGCTCAACAACGAATCGCAAAATTGTCTGCTCAAGGTCCTCGAAGAACCGCCCGGCTACTGCTGCATAATACTTATATGCACCCGGCCGGACAAACTGCTGCCTACAATTCGCTCCAGATGTCAAATTCTGCGTTTCGGCCCCGTCGCTGAAGAAAAAATCATCGAAAAGCTAAGCAACCTCGGCCTCGACGAAACCTGTGTAAAATTCTTCGCCCGCCTGGCAGACGGCTCACTGGGGCTCGCCTGCACCTACGCCCGGCTCGAACAAAACGAGGCCAACCTTTTTCAGACCAAAACAGAGCTGCTGGATTCAATTGCAGAACTGGATTACAAGGACACCCTCGACCTTGCCGACAATTTCCTCCGGCAATCAAAGGCAATTGCCGGCATCTGGACAAAACTCGAACCGGGCACGAGTAAAACCGACATCAGCCGCAAATCAGCTAAAATCATCGTCCAGATTGTCGTCGCAGCCCTTCACGACGCGATGCTGGCAGGCGTCAGCCCTCAGGAACGCCTAATCAATTTCGACCAGACCGAACAAATCGAAAAAATCGCCCGCCGATTCGACCCCGAACAGGCCGCTCAAAAAATCGTAGATTGTTTCAGAACAATGCACTGGCTTGAATCATCTGTCAATGAACGGCTTATTTTCGAGAGCTTATTGTTAAATCTCGCCGAAACTGATAAAATCACGTCTGAACTTTAGAAATTTAACCGCGGGTAACGCCGCTGGAATCGACAATGGAAGATACTCAGACGCCAAAACCTAAACTGCCGAGAACGAAAAAGTATATGCTGGTTCGCTACAGCCGGATGCGGCTGCTCGGACTTTTCGAGCATAACGAATCGCATATACCTTCCGTCTCCACACAGGTCGTCGTCAAAACCGACAAAGGACTCGAGCTGGGCAGCATAGTCGGCCAGCTCTGCGCATATCGCGCCGGACAGCTAAAATTAGCCGACGACCAAATCAAGAAATACTTTGACGACTCTGAAATCCCTTTCTCCGCCGAGCCGGTTGGCAGATTCATCAGATACGCAACACCCGAAGACATCAACGAAGACAAGCATTTCCAAAAAATCGCAAAGGAAGAAGCCGAGTTCTGCAGGAAACTTATCGAGGAAATGAAACTCCCGATGAAAATAGTCGATGCCGAGCACATACTCGGCGGCGAGCGAATCATCTTCTACTTTATGTCCGACGGCCGTGTGGATTTCCGCGAGCTGGTCAAGAACCTCGCACAGGAATACCAGACCAGAATCGAAATGCGGCAAATCGGCTCACGCGACGAGGCCAAGCTCCTCGGCGACGTGGAAAGCTGCGGGCAACGCTGCTGCTGCATCAGGTTCCTCAAGTCCCTCAAGCCCGTCAATATGAGAATGGCCAAGCTGCAAAAGGCCACGCTTGACCCCGCGAAAATCTCCGGTTACTGTGGCCGGCTCAAATGTTGCCTTCGTTACGAGGACCAAACCTATACCGAGCTCAAAAAACTCCTCCCTTACAGGAGCACGAGGGTAAAAACCCGCCTCGGCGAGGGCAAAGTCGTCGATTACCAGATTCTCTCCCAGCTCGTTGTAATCGAACTCGACAACGGAACAAAAACTGTTGTGCCGAGAGAAGAAATAGAGATAATCTCGCAACCAGGACAGCAAAATATACGGAATGAATCCGCCGAAGGCAGTAACGCTGAAAATACCAGCGAAAATGACAGGCCGGGTGCTGAATGAAAAAATGCAGGGACGCAACCGCAAACAAACGACTGCCGGGGAGGATTGAGGGAAAACTATGCCGCGTAAAATAGTCGTCACATCAGCTCTGCCCTACGCAAACGGCCCCATACACATAGGCCACCTCGTCGAATATCTCCAGACCGATATCTGGGTGCGGTTCCAGAAAATGTGCGGTAACCTTTGTCTCTACTTCTGCGCCGACGATACCCACGGCACGGCCATTATGATTAGCGCCCGAAAGGAAGGTATCTCCCCCGAACAGCTTATCGACCGCGTCCATAAAGAGCACCTGCAGGATTTCACCCGCTTCCTCGTAAGCTTTGACAACTATTATTCCACCCACTCGCCTGAAAACCGAACTTTCAGCGAGCTTATCTTCACCCGCGTAAGGGACGCGGGCTCAATCACCACTCGCACCATCGACACGCCATACTGCCCGAAATGCGAAATGACGCTCCCCGACAGATATATCCGCGGCACCTGCCCCCGCTGCAAGGCCGAAGACCAGTACGGCGACTCCTGCGAGGCATGCAGCGCAACCTATCAGCCAACCGACCTGATAAACCCCCAGTGCTCTACCTGCCGTTCCACACCCGTGCTGCGACAGTCCGAGCATTACTTTTTCAAGCTTGCCGACTTTGAGCAACAATTGCGAAACCTCATCGTGGCCGGCTACATCCAGAAATCCGTCTCCAACAAGCTCGACGAGTGGTTCAAGGCCGGCCTCAAGGATTGGGACATATCACGCGACGGCCCGTACTTCGGCTTCAAAATCCCCGGTGAACAGGACAAATACTTCTACGTCTGGCTCGACGCGCCTATCGGCTATATGGCCTCGGCCAAAAACTATTGTGACAAAAACAACCTCGATTTCGACGCCGTATGGAACAGCCGCGATTACGAGCTTTACCACTTCATCGGCAAGGACATTATGTATTTCCACGCCCTGTTCTGGCCCGCCATGCTGATGGGTGCCGGCTTCAAAACCGCCAACAAGCTCTTCGTTCACGGTTTCCTCACAGTTAACGGCCAGAAAATGAGCAAGTCCCGCGGAACATTCATCAAGGCCAGCACCTATCTGAACCATCTCGAACCCGAATACCTGCGATACTACTACGCCGGCAAACTCTCAGGAGACGTCAACGACATCGACCTGAGCATCGACGACTTCATCAATAAAATCAACTCAGACCTCGTCGGCAAATTCGCCAACCTCGCCTCGCGCGCCGCCCCGATGCTGAAAAATAAACTCGATGGCCGGCTCGGAAAACTCGACGAGCAGGGTAAATCCCTCATAGACAAACTGACCACCGCGAGTAATGAAATTATCGAAAACTACGAAACCCTCAACTACGCCGCCGCCGTCCGCACCATTGTCGCACTTGCCGACCTCGCCGACCGATACGTCGAACAAAATCAGCCCTGGGTCGAGATTAAGACAAACCCCGAAAAGGCACGCACAACCCTCACCGCCGCCCTCAATGCCGTCCGCATTCTGACTATCTACTTAAAGCCGATTCTACCCTCCTACGCAGAAAAAATCCAACGCCTGCTCGGTATCGGCAACCTCACGTTCGCGGACGTCAAGACCACACTTGAGGAACATAACATCAGCGGCTTCGAACGATTGTTCGAACGAGTTGCCAGAGAACAGGTCGATGCGATGATTGAAGAAAGCAAAGACACAGGAGAAAAGAAACCTATGACTGCCGAACCGATTCATAGTGAGCACGCCGAACCTATCAAACCCGAATGCACTATTGATGATTTCGCGAAAATAGACCTGCGAATCGCGCAGGTCATAAAGGCCGAAGCCGTCGAGGGCGCCGACAAGCTGCTGCGATTGACGCTCGAAGTCGGCGGTATCTCCAAGACCGTCCTCGCGGCGATTGCTCAGGCCTACAAACCGGAAACTCTCACCGGAAAAACCGTCATATACTTTGCCAACCTCAAACCGAGGCAGATGCGCTTCGGCCTGTCCGAAGGTATGATTCTCGCCTCCGGCTCAGGCGGCCAGGATATCTTCCTATTGTCCGCCGACCCCGGTGCTAAACCGGGCGATAAAGTCAGTTGACCGAATATGAACGACAAAAAATCTCTTGAGGAAATCTCACAGCAGGACGGGCGTTACAACCCAAAGGCCGTCCGGTTCGTCTACGAAGGCCTTGGCTATACCGCCCGCAAGCTCGCGGCCCAGCCCGGCCACGTCACGGGCCAAACGCTCTGCGAAGGGCTTAAACAGCTCGCTCTCGAAAAATGGGGCCGCCTCGCCCTGCTCGTCCTCAGCTCCTGGCAGGTTAAAACCACAAGAGACCTCGGTGAAATTGTTTATCTTATGATACACCACAAATGGATGCGGGCGCAAAGCACCGACACCATCGACGACTTCAACGACCTTTACGATTTCAAGACCGTTTTCAAGGATGAATACGCGTTCTAAACGGCTTTTTTCAATGCAAAACGCCTTTCCTGTATTTCTCCCCTTTTGCTTGACAAGCTCCGGCCGGTAATGTTAGTATAATGTAAGTTAAAACCTTAACCGGCTGTATGGAGAGGAAAGGCAATGCGCCTCGTGGTAAAACAAGGTGAGCGCACGGTAAACGAATTTCACTTCGACAAGGGCCCGGTCTATATCGGCAGGCACGCCAACAGCCAGGTCTTCCTGCCCGACAAAGTCGTTTCCCGTCAGCACGCCGTCATTTACAACACCAAAAACCGCCTCTGGGTCGTCGAAGACCTCGAGAGTGCCAACAAAACCTACCTCAACGAGGTCGAAATCCACAAGGCCGACATCAAAACGGGCGACGTCATCCGCATATCCGACTTTAATATCGAGGTCAGCTTCGATTCGAGACCGGTCCAGGACCCCAGCGAAACCGTCGAACTTGAAGAAGCTCCCGCCTCGCTCATCACCGGCCCGCAAATCATCATCAGAAAATTAGGCGCGGAAAAAGCCCCCGCTATCCGCTTCCAGGCCGAACGAGCCACCGATTACCTTTATGCAATCGAAGAGCTGCGCAAGGCCGACAACCTCGACAGGGCGCTGCTCATCCTGCTCGAGATTGTAGGTAAACAATTCAAAACCTATCAGGTATGGGGCGCTATGCGGGCACAGGCATCAGGCCCTATGACATCACACGCAGGCAGAAACAGAAGCGGTATGTCCGTCGAACAATCAGAGCTTGAATTCACCGACAAAATCGGCGAAGCCATCGACAAAAAACAGTTTATGCTCTTCATTTTCCCAAGAGACCTCTCCCTGCAAAAGGAAACCCAGATTCGCTCCGTCGTTATCGCGCCTCTATTGACCCCCGCCGGCTGCTTCGGCGTAATCTACGCCAACGACACCTTCCGCGACGACCACTACAACCTCGGCGACCTCGACTTCCTTATGCTCCTCGGCCTACACACCGCCGCCGTCCTTAACAAACTCCCGGCGTAAAAGAAACGTCGCTCAAAAAAAGGGGTCAGGAACCTTTTCCTCTTATTTAATAACCTTTTCCAAATCGCCTAACTTGTCCACTTCTAAATCTGCGCCAGAAGTACCACGTAGTTTTTGCCGTAGTATTTTGCACACTTGGGGCAGGTCGTGTAGAAAAAGTAAAGCTTCTTCAGTTCTTTTCCCTGCTGGCGGACGTAATCCAACATCTCTTTTACCCACTGGCGGATATTCTTGTATGGCCCTTCAAACACTTGGCTCAAGAAAGTCCCCGAAATCTTTACCATTTCCGCTCCCGGCACGTCCTTGGCGACCGCGATATAAACATCCGCACCCCAAAGCGACTTCTCGTCGCTCAGCACCATCACCTCTGGCGATAACGCCTGTGCCTTTGCAATCCTTTCCATATTCCGCACCATTACACCTTTGAAATTCAGCGGGATATGCAGAAAACTTACAACGTGGTCTTTGACGAAAAGCTTGTCTTTGAACGTTACCTCTTTTTTGTCCCACGGCCCCGGCTCAAACCTCGGACAGCACCCCGTCTCCGAATTCTCATATAACTTTTCCATAATCGACCCTCTCGTAGCGAAGCGAAGATCCCCGAGTGCCAGCCACCCTGGCAAGCAACAGGGGACCCATAAATTCCCTTGCAGTGGTTGCGTTTCCGTTTATTGGCTGTTTAACGAGTTTCTAACTGCGAGCGAGAGGAGTCGAACCTCCACGTCCCTAAGGGACACAAGGTCCTAAGCCTTGCGCGTATGCCAGTTCCGCCACGCTCGCGTATCTATTACGATTTACCACCATCCTGCTCCGATGTAATCTTCTCGATGCGTTTCTCCGCCTCCTGCAGAATCTTCCGACAATGCTTTATCAGCGCCATCCCCTTTTCATACTGCTGGATGCTGTCCTGCAGCGCAATCTCCCCCTGCTCGATTTTGCCGACTATCCCCGTCAGCTCCTTAATCGCCTGCTCAAAACTCAGCTTGCTAACATCATTTTTCGGTTCTTCTTTCGCCATAACTTTTGTGCTTTCTGTGCCTTCCTGCCCCTGCAAGCAATAGGCAGGGGTTTGTGGCTATCAAATCTGTGTTAATCTGTGGTTTCTTTTTACTTTTTCGTTACTTGGCTTTCAATCAAATTCTCCTCCGCCAGCTCCGTTACCAATGTATCCCCCACCTGCACGTCCTTCAATGCCTTTACAACCATCCCTTTCTCTTTAAGCGTCGTTATCGAGTAACCTTGCTTCAAAACCGCCTTCGGGTTCAGCCCCGCAAGCCGATTGTCGTATCTGGCAATCTCTATTTTCGCCCTGCTGAACAATGCCGTTATCGCGGCGTTCGCCCGGCTTCTCAATTCATTAACATCCACCATTTTTCTGCCTATCAACCGATGCGGCTCAATACGAACCACCTGCTCATAAATCTCACCCAATTCGCTCTTAGCCACCGCCAGTAAAGCCCTCATCAATTCGCCGAGCGTTCCTCCCATCTCATCCAACTGCTGCTGGCGGTTTCGCACCGGCAAAAGCGGGTTCCTGAACACACTGCTCGCAAGCAACGTCTCCAACCTTTGCCCCGCAAGCTCTAATAGCGAACCAATCTCACCCGCCAGCCGCCTCTCCACAGCCGTCAGTTTATCCAGAATCTCCCGCCTGTCCGGCACCGCCACCACTCCCGCCTTCGTAGGCGTCGATGCCCGCGCGTCCGCAACCAAATCCGCTATCGTCGTATCGACCTCGTGCCCGACCGCGCTGATTATCGGTATCCTCGAATCATAAATCGCCCTCGCCAGAACCTCCTCGTTAAACGCCCACAAGTCCTCCAGCGACCCGCCCCCCCTGCCCACAATCAGAACGTCCAATTTGAGTTTATCGTTTCGCCTGTTCACGTCCCTTATCGCCGCCGCGATTTTCCCCGCCGCTCCTTCCCCCTGCACAGGCACCGGATAAAAACACAACGTCGCACAAGGCCATCTGTCGAAAATACTTTTTACGATATCCTGAATCGCCGCCCCCGATTCGCTCGTCAATATCCCTATCCGCTGCGGATACTTCGGCAGCGGTTTCTTATGCGCCTCATCGAACAGTCCCTGTGCCTCTAAGCGTTTGACCATCTGCTCGAACGCTAATTGCAGCGCACCCACTCCCGCCGGCTCAATCCTCTCAATATAAAACTGGTATTTCCCCTGCGGCTCGTAAACGTCAACGTATCCCGTCCCGAATATCGCCAGCCCGCTCTCCGGCTTGAATTTCACCTTCTTGAAATTGCTCCCCCACATCACACAAGGTAATACCGCCCCTTCGTCTTTGAGCGAAAAATAGCGGTGCCCGCTCCTGTGCTCCTTCCAGTCGCTTATCTCGCCCGTTACCGTTAATCGTCCCGGCAGGTTGCCCTCCAAAACCGTCTTTATCAGCGTCGTTACCTGGCTGACGGTATAGATTTTCACCTTCTGATTTGCCATAAACGCTGATTATATCCCCCCTGCCACCGACCTGAAAGCGTTATTCAATCCGCTTGCGATACAGCTTCGTCTCCAACGGCTTTTGCCAGCCCGTCCAGTTCGAATCGTCCGGCCCGTCCTCTATCAATCTTGTAACCTGATTCATTTTCGCGTCTAAGTCGTCGATATAGCAGACCATAAACGCCTCCGCCGTCGCAGGCAGCTTCGGCGAACCGAACTCATACTCGCCGTGATGCGACAAAATGATGTGCCCAATCGCATCCAGAATCGCCCCGTCAATCTGCACCCCTTTGGCCGCGAGCGCCTCCGCCTTTTTATGCAGCATCAGGACCGATTTGGTTATGTGCCCTATCAACTGCCCCGAATCCGTATATGAAAACGCCGTATCGTATATTAGCTCCTCTGTCTTTCCCATATCGTGCACAAAAATCCCCGCCAGCACCAAATCCGCCTGCACGTCCGGGTACAAAGGCAATAAAGCCGATGCCGACCGCAGCATATTCCACGTATGCTCCAAAAGCCCGCCTATATAATCGTGGTGCATCGACATACCCCCCGGGCAACTGCAAAACTTTTTCATTAACCCATCGTCTGCCAAAAACTCGTCAACCAGCGCCTTCAACTGCTTATTCTTTACCGTCCCGACAATCCGTTTCACCTCCGCAAAAAGCTTATCGATATCCTTGTCGGTCCTCGCTAAAAAATCCTCGATTTTCACCTTACTTGCGTCAATCACGCTGACGTTATTGACTACAATTTGCAGATTGTTCTGATAGACCTCGCTTCTGCCCTGTATGTGTATGAACCCTGGTTTTGGAATCTCCCTGTATATTTGCTCGCTCGCCTGCCACATCCGCCCGTTCAATCGCCCCGTCTTGTCCGCCAGGAACATCGCTATATACAGGTCCCCCCGCGACGTCGGCCGCAATACCGGCTCCTTCACAAGGTAAATATCGTCTATCGTCTCACCAGGCCCTATCTCGCTTATAAACTTATGCCCCATCACTAACTCCTTCACATTTTACCGCAGAGACCACAGAGCACGCAGAGTTCATTTTTATATTTTTTCTCTGCGGTATCAGCGTGCTCCGCGGTGAATTTGTCGTCCCGATTATCTTCCCTCCCCCTCCTTTTATCAACCAAAAAAAAACAGGGCCTATACCGTTAACGTATAGGCCCTTTTCTGCAAATTTGAATAATTATCTAATCCGCCTGCGACATGCCTGCCCTCGGGGTGAGCTTTCTTATGTTGCAAACGGAGGGTCCGGCGTAGTTCCGACCTGTCCGGCGTAGCGCAAGCGAAGTCGGATGTCATCTATCGGGACGAAGTCGAAAATCCCTTTGTCGCTTATCTTATCTCGACTTGCCCCAAATCGCGTTCAGCATCCAATTGAGGTCTTCACTGTTTTCCGAATATGTCGGTTCCGGGCCAGAGTAATTGCTCCTAATCCATTCTATCAGCTTCCGAGACGCCCATTTGCGAAAATCGGCATGGCCGTCGGCAAATCCGAAATTCGCCCCGTCACCATGCATAATATTCGGATAATCCGGGCCCCAGGCGGGTTCAGCGCTTGAGGCAGGATAACCAAATTGGAAGGCATCGGGAGTTATTTTCTTCTCCTCGAAAAACACAACTCTCTCGGCCGACTTCTTTAACTGCCCTGTCCTCTTTATAATTTGTCCTTCCGCGTGATATGCGACCGGTGACATAGATGCATTCATTGACTCAGGGATTATATATGTCCTGTGCATATCTTTTTCGGCCTCAGGGCAGCGGTAGCTCTTTACGTTATTGCAATACCTGAAAAGCGCGCCTTTTTTCAGCTTCTCTACCCTTTGTTCATACGTCAATATGCCTGGATAATCAAAAAATACCTTCCAGCTCCAGTCGTACCCCGGGTCGGCCGGCGTATTGAAAGAAGTGCACCAATACGGTTCCGTTACAATCCCGGTGCTCGGCGGCTGCCCGCCGTTAACAATCTTGCCGTCGGAATTGCCCGCGTATGCCATCCAGGCCGTTACAAGCTGTTTCAAACCGCTCAAACACGCTATTCGCTTGGCCTGCGTCCTCGCCTTGCTCAACGCCGGCAGCAATATCGCCATCAATATCGCTATTACCGCAATAACAACGAGAAGCTCGACTAATGTAAACCCCCCGGTTCTCTTCTTCGTTAAAATTCCCGTTTTTTTCTCTGTGTGCTCTGTGTGCTCTGTGGCTAAATAATCTATGTCCTCTGTGGCTCTGTGGCTAAATAATCTATGTCCTCTGTGGCTAATCCCTTCCTCGTTTTCGTCCGCTTCAACATTCCAATTTCTCCTCTTACCAAAGCAGGCCGTGGCGATTGCTTCTATATACCTCACCGGTGCCGAACATCATCATATCTCTTAATATTACCAATACTGCCTCTAAAAATCAACTGTATTTTTCGCCGTGGCACGGGCTTCCAGCCCGCGGTTTTTCCACTGCCAAACCCGTCCTGTCGGTTTACCCTTGCATCGCCCCCATTTTTGCGTTATATACCACTGATAATCAGGCACGGATTGACACTGTTTTTAATTTTTGTTTTTTACCGTGTAAATCTGTGTTAATCCGTGTCAAAAAAACTCTGTGGCTGAATTTATGCGATACTCTCGAATGCTGATACCAACCGTCAAGGAGGCGCCCGCCGACGCCGAAATCCCCAGCCACAAGCTTATGCTCCGCGCAGGCCTGATGCGAAAACTGGCAAGCGGGACATACACCTATCTGCCGCTCGGCTGGCGGTGCCTGCTCAAGGTAATCGCTATCGTCCGCGACGAAATGAATAAGGCAGGCGCTCAGGAAATCCTTATGCCCTCCGTCCAGCCAATCGAGCTTTGGCAGCAGACAGGCCGCGACGTCGATTACGGCCCCACTATGGCACGCTTCAAGGACCGCCACGGCAGATTAAACGTCCTCGCCCCGACCGCCGAAGAGGTCGTTACCAGCGTCGCCGCAGGCGAAATCAAATCCTACAAACAATTGCCCATAAACCTCTACCAAATCAGTTTCAAATTCCGCGACGAGTTCCGCCCGCGCTTCGGCGTCCTCCGCTCACGCGAATTCATTATGAAAGACGCCTACAGCTTCCACGCCACCCCCGAATCCCTCGACAAAGAATACTGGAATATGTATGAAACCTATAAGCGTATCTTCAAACGCTGCGGCCTCGATTACGTAATCGTCGAAGCAGAATCAGGCGAAATGGGCGGAGAGACCTCACACCAGTTCACTATCCCCTGCCCCTCCGGCGAAGACATAATCGTCTATACCGAAGACGGAAGTTATGCCGCCAACCTCGAAAAAGCCGCCGTTGACCCATTACCTGTCATTCCGAGCGAGCGCAGCGAGTCGAGGAATCTGTTAAAACCAGAACTTGTCCACACCCCTAACGTCGGCTCTATCGATGCCGTCTGCGCACTCCTCAAAACCGAACCGAAAGATATGCTCAAAACCCTGATTTACTGGGAACATGACTCAGCGTTAAAAGATTCTATTACCGGATATATGAAACGCATAGATGAAATAAAATGTGACCTTGACCGGGAAAGAAAGCAATTCATTAAAGCTTCCACGGAAGTAGCTATGGAAGATAGTTTTCGAAACGAAGCAGAAAGTGAGGCAAGACGAACCGGTGCGATGATGGAAGCCAACGAGGCGGAATTGAAAAAACTTGAAAGTATGCTGAACTCCGATGGTTTTCGGAAAATTCGATTCTCCGTAGCCGTCGTCAGAGGCGACCACGAAGTCAATGCTGAAAAACTCAGAGTCATCGCGGGCAATGCTCTGGAGCTGGCATCAGAGGATATGATTGAGTGGCTGACCGGCGCCAAAGTCGGCTTCGCAGGCCCAATGGGACTTGCTGAAAAGGGCTACAAATTGATTATCGATTATGCCGTCGCCGCTATGGCCGTCGGCGTCACAGGCGCGAACAAAACCGACTACCACGCCAGAAATATCATCCCCGGCCGCGACTTCCCCCTCGAAGGCGATAACGTAATCGTCGCCGATATCCGAAACGCCGTTGAAGGCGATACATATAAAGGCAAAAAGCTGCTTTTCAAACACGGTATCGAAGTAGGCCAGGTCTTTAAATTAGGTACTAAATACTCCGCCAAGCTCGGCTGCAACTTCCTCGACGACTCCGGCAAAGAAAATCCCACGCTTATGGGCTGCTACGGCATAGGTATCAACCGCATCGTCGCCTCCGCTATCGAAGCCGCAAACGACGACAACGGCATAATCTTCCCCATCTCAATCGCCCCCTTCGAAGTCATCATCGTATCCGTCAATCAGGACGACGCCGAAGTTGTGAAAACAGGCGAGGATATTTACAAACAGCTTATCGACAAAGGCGTCGAGGTTTTACTGGATGACCGCGACGAACGAGCAGGCGTGAAATTCAAGGACGCCGATTTAATCGGCATCCCCGTCCGAATCACCGTCGGCAAAAAGGCACTCGCAACCGGCAGCGTCGAGCTCAAACTCCGCACCGAACCGAAACCCACCCTCATCCCTGCCGATACCGCCGTCGCCAAAACCATCGAATTAGTAAACTCTTTGAAACAAAAATTAAACGCATAACAATTGTCATTCCTACGACCTGTCCTCCGTAGCGACAGCGAAGGAGGAAAGCAGGAATCCAGGTATTTAACCCCCGGTTTTGCCAGGGATTTTGTAATATGGTCGGGTCCGATTGATGATTTGTCTAAGAAGAAAAAAATATGAGAAAATCATTAATCACCTTGTACAAGAGTACCACTCTTGTCATCGCCAAGAAGCAATTCGGAAAATCGCGGAAATAGCCCAAGACCATATCTCGCGAGGGTTTGCAAATTCAACGGTTGTTGTAACCAAAAAACTTGCCGTTAAGTATGACTATATTGACAAGTTAATAGAGTTCCTGTTTCAATCGATGGAGAGAGATTTTCCCAAACTTTCTTTGAAAGCTTGCAAAGATATTCTGATTAACGTTATCTCAATCGAGTATAAAAATTTACCATCTTGTGCCAACAATTGGACATTGTCCCAATCGTAGTTGGAGGTTTGAATGGCTACTCCAGTTCTCATAGTTTACGCTACCTTTGATTTTCCGTCAATTCTTTCTTCTTCAGCCAACTCTTTCAGCTTCGCTTCAAGTATCCATAACTGCTGATAG
>JBDRMP010000100.1:0-7405 GCA_043811995.1 Planctomycetota bacterium | reverse complement strand
TGGCTCGATTTTTTCCCATAACTCGTCTGAAATTCTGTATCGGTTTTTTGTTTTTCGTTTCTTCACCCCTGAACCCTTTCAAAGGCATCATTGCCTCTTAATATATCGGCCATTCAGGAGTTATTCGGATAGGCTCTTAGTATTGCGCCAGGGCCGGCAAAAGAAAGGTTCAAAATTGCGATGTCGTTTCTGCTCGGCTGTTGTATTTTGCTGATTTGGCCTGTGTGGGTGATTGTGTCGGCGCCTCGTGCATTTTTCCTGAACCTGTTCCGGATACCTGCCTTAAACGGCGAATGGCTGGTCCGCATTCACAAGAGTATGTCTTTTAGCAGAGTTGAATTGACAGTTGAATCCCTTACAAATGTAGGATGTCTCGCAATTCTTGCAACGGGGCTTTATCTGTTTGTGTCGATTGCGTTATGCCGAGGGAGAACGAAGCTTGCAGACATGAGAGGTTTTCTATTCTCTTTTATTATTACCGCGGGGATGTTTGGTATCGCCTATATTCCGCCGATAATGTGGAAACAGTACCTCGCAATGCCGGTGCCGTTTATGATAATTTGCCTTATGTATATGCTTATGTGGCTAAGGGGGGCCGGTTGTTTCAAATTCTATAAAGCGGGGCTGATTATATTTATCGTTGCGATAATTGTTACGGTCGGTTCGCATACAATCGTATTGCGAAGAATCCCGAAAATATTCAATTTAAATAGCTGGGTTCCGGTCAGAATTCACCGGATTTCGGAAGATATTGCAGCAAGGACTAAAGGGCGTAAGCTGGCGCTTACCATGGGAGGACTATACGCAATTGAAGGAGGTCTGGATAGCTATAAGGAATTCTCGGCGGGGCCATTCGTATATCGGGTTGCAGATTTTCTAAGTCAGGAAGAACGCGAGATTGTCACTGCGTGAGCAAGGAAACGGTGCGAGTGCTGGTGGAGAAATCGCCGCCTTCGGTGGTAATAGTGGGCATTGAGCCGAAACTCCTTGAAGAACCTCTTTTGGAAGTGGCGGTCAAAGAAGAATGGGAAAGGCAGGACTACAGTTACCGGGTAATAGCATATTTTAAACCTTAGTATTTGTAGTAATGGCTTTTGACTCGGCGAAGTAATTTTTTATTATATGCCTGTGGCGGGCTAAAAACATCCGGGAAAATAACTGCCGTGTGGTGTTCGCTGTCAGTCGCTATCTGTGGCCGTGAAGTTTTCGGTATTCGAGAGGCGACAGTCCCATTTTCTGCTTGAAGTATCTTGCGATATGATTGGTGTTATCGTATCCGAGGTTGAAAGCAATGTCCGATATCGGCAAATCCGTTTCAAGCAGCATCTGGCTGATAAGGTCGATTCGGACGCGTCTAATCTCATCGTAAACGGAACGTCTCAATGCCTTCATAAATTTGTCGTGCAGGTTGCGTCTCGAGACGCTTAAGGCCTTTACGACGTCTTCCACCTGTATGAGACGCTGGGCGTTCTGATGAATGAAATTCAGCGCCTGGCTTACCAGCTTGTCCTCTACCGCCACGATGTTGGTTGATTGCCTTGTTACTACCCTGCTCTGTTGAACAATCACTGTCTGTGGCGGCATCTTTTCTCCCGCCATCATTCTGTCAAGCAGTTCGCTGGCCTCGAACCCGGCCTTGTCAACATCCAACGCCACGCTCGACAAAGACGGGTTGGAAATATCGCACACCTGGTCGTCGTTATCAACGCCGATAACAGCTATTCCATAAGGCACGTCGAGATTCGCGTTGGCGCAGGCCTCGGTAACGTGCTGACCCCGGTCATCGTTGCACGCCATCACTCCTGCCGGTTTTGGAAGCCCTTTTAGCCATTCCGCGAGGACTGCTTCCTCTTTATACCATGTTCGGGCCGCTCGAGATTTTGGCTGTTTGTAGATACTCGTCTTGAAACCCGCTTCTGATATACGGGTGCTGAAACTTTCGCCTCGCGTAACTGACCATAACATATCATCGAAACCACAGTATCCGAAATGACGAAACCCGCGCTCGAGAAGATGTTCGGCGGCCATTCTTCCGACTGCCTAGTTGTCAGGAGTTATGTTGTTACGGTGTGCATCCGGCGGTTCCATCGCTACGGCCACAAATAACGGGATATTCCAGCTTGCCAACTCAACGACATCTCTCGTATCACGCGCTATTATGCCGTCAGGCCTCCACTTTTTCAGGTGCTCTAATTCGGCACGTTCGTTCCCGCGTGCGACATAAAAGAGGTCCTGCCTGTAGAATACCCATGGAAATACCCACGGCCCGTGCAGCCGGGAATATCTCATTATCCCGCGGACAAGCTCTCTGCCGTACGTCTGCGAGCTTTCAATCATCAACGCAACCCTTTTTAACCTCTCCATACCCGTATTATATGCCCAAAATGGTGGAAGTAAAGCAAAATATGGCGTTCTTTTTTGACAACGTTTGTTTCATAATATAGGAATCGAAACGCATAATTTGGGGTAAAAGGGTTATTATGAGCAAGCATAGTGGGCTTGTGCGGTATATGTCTCGTTTAGTAAATCGGGACAAAGGCGGATTCACCTTGGTTGAATTATTGGTCGTAATCGCTGTCATTGCGCTATTGATGGCGGTTTTGTTGCCGGCGTTGACCCGTGCAAGAGAGATGGGTAAGCGCGCTGTCTGCCTTTATCGCCTCGAACAATTGATGCTTGCCTGGTTTATGTATGCCGACAACAACGACGACAAGATTGTTTGCGGGGATGCTGAAGAATACGGCGATTGGGAAACACGAAGCGGAGTTTATGCGGCGGGCGGCGACCACTATGGAGAAATGCCCTGGACTTTGGACGACTGGAGCTTGCCAATGACAATAGAGGAAATGAAAGACAAGATAAGGAAAGGGGCTTTATTTCGTTATACAAAAGATACCAGGGTTTACAAATGTCCGACAGGGAAAAGCGAAAAACTACGGATGTACTCCGTGGTAGATAGTATGAATGTTACCGACAACTCCCACTTGGGAGGCATCGGAGCCGGTGCAGTGATGATTGAAGTTCGCCAGCAGATTCGCAAACCATACGAGAGGTTTGTCTTTTTCGACGATGGCGGAACAGGGCCAAGCGCGAAGGGTGGATGGACCGTTCGGGTTTATAAAAATTCTGACCTAAATAGCCAGCGCTGGTGGGACCCGCCTCCAATTCGCCACGGTGAGGGAACGACTTTTTCGTTTGCAGACGGGCACACTGAATACCATAAGTGGAGGGATAAGCGCACTATTGACTTTGGACTGAAAGGAACAGCCCAATCGACACAAGAGTATGGCCAGGGCAATGAAGACCTTATATGGAGCTCAATCGGTGTTTGGGGCTCGCCGCCTGTAGACCGGAATTAGGCCCAGCCAAGATAAAGATAATCGTCCGACAATACCAAATACGGACAAAATTCATGTGCAAACGCATCGGACATGTCCGCCGTAGCTTTAACGAAGGCGGATTTACGTTGGTAGAGCTTTTGGTGGTAATTGCCGTCATTGCGTTGTTGATGGCGATATTGCTGCCTGCCTTGACCAAAGCAAAAGAACATGCGCGGACAATTGCCTGTTTGGCAAATCTCAAACAATGGGGCGTAATATCTTCTATTTATGCGGATAATAACAACGGCCGATTTTGGTCGGGCTCTGCTGCACAGGGTTTCTGGTGGCCGGCTCAAGTTGAATGCAAAATCCAGAGTTGGAAGCAAAACAAGATATGGTTCTGCCCGAAGTCCATAAGGCCAATAGTCAACGAATTAAACCAGCCGCAAGGTGAGCTTAACTTCCTTGGAGCATGGGGAGTATACACAAACGACCCTCCGGGAGACGCTATAGGAGGTATGATAACCGCTGCGGGTTTGCCCCGTCTGTGCGATAATGTATATGGTATAGCGGGCAGTTATGGCATAAACGGCTATTACCTAAGCGCAGACGGAATTCCGAATAGCTGGAAAGGCCCAAATGTGAAGGGGCCTACAAGCAACATTCCATTATTTATGGACGCACTGCGGTTCGACGGCTGGCCGCAAGACACCGAAGGTCCCGCATTGAATGAAAATGACGCCTGGGTCGGCACCAACGAGATTAAAAGATATTGTATCAACCGGCACAGGGGATTCGTAGATTGTGTTTTCATAGACGGCAGCGCCAGAAAAGTGGGCTTGAAGGAAGTATGGAAGTTGAAGTGGTCTCGTCAGTTCAGAACAAATGGTATGTGGACCAAGGCGGGCGGCGTGGTGAGTTCCAGTTGGCCGGAGTGGATAAGAGGATATCCGGACTATTGAGTTTTGCGTGACGGAAAGACAAACCAAACAAAAGATTCGGTATTTAATTCTGATAAAAAAAGCCCCGACCATAAGAGTCGGGGCTAATTCTTTCTCAAAGTAGGTTTACAATTCTATCGACTTTGCACCGTTACTTCGGCTGATTTCAGGCCGTCGCTTTCAGCAGTAATATGAATTTTACCCCCCTGCCCTTCTTTAGTTCGCAGAATCAGGATTGCCTTACCGAAGAAAAGCTTCCTGTAATCGGCCTGGAACGGCTCAAGGGAAAGAGGATTGCCATTGCCTACGCCTGCAATCTCCGCAGGCCCTTCGATTTTGAAACGAACCAGATTGTCCGCCAGAGGGCAAAGCGTTCCCTTTGCATCGAGGGCCTCGACGAGAACGTAGCAGAGGTCATCGCCGGCGGCTTTCAATTCCGTTCGGTCGGGCGTAAGACGGATTTTCGCCGGTTCACCCGCGGTTCGCATAATGGCTTGTCCAATTTCTTTCCCATCTTTATAAGCAACCGCCTTAAGCTCGCCCGGCTCATAGTTGACATCGTTGAAGCAAAGACGGTACTTGTCGATGATGGCATAGTAAGGCGAGAGCTTGGCGTCTTTGAGTTTTGTTTTTCGGCCGAGTGATTTGCCATTTAAAAACAGTTCCGCAGAATCGCCGTTGGTATAGACATAAACGGGGACGTTTTGTCCGAGCTGGTCGGGCCAGTTCCAGTGCGGCAGGATATGAATGGTTAGCGTATCAGGCCGCCAGTGACTGCGGTAGAGATAAAAGCGGTCCTTGGGAATGCCGACGAGGTCAACGATGCCGAAATACGAGCTTCGCGCCTGCTTGCTGTAAGGGGTCGGCTCGCCGAGATAGTCGAATCCGGTCCAGACAAATTCGCCGGCCACATAAGTATCTTTTTCCATTAATTCAAACTCGCGGTCAGCGATATCCGACCATTGTGCCGAATTGCGGTCGTATGAATCGACCTGGAATTGTTTGGAATACTGCTTTCTGTTCTGTCGAAGCGGCAGCTCATAGAAGCCGCGAGTGCTTAGCGCCGAGGCCGACTCACTGTAAATTATGGGCTTGTCGGGATAGCACTGCCTGTATTTCGCATACCTTCGCCCATAGTTCCAGCCGGCCAGGTCCAGAGCATCGAACATTGATTGTCCAACCTGGTTCGGAAAACAGCAGGCCATACCAACCGGACGGGTCTGGTCGTACTTGCGGACAAAATCACACATAAATTTGACGCGTTCCGGAGATGCGCCTTCAGGATCCATAGGTTGTGACTGAATTTCGTTGCCGATTGACCAGACAACAATGCAGGGATGGTTGCGGTCTCTCATAACAAAATTGCGAATCTGTTTCTCGCCGTGCTCTTCGAGCTTCGGCTGGCCGTCTATCCGGTCGGCGGTCTTGTCCCATTTATCGAATGCCTCATCCCACACGACTAATCCCATCCGGTCGCACAGCTCAAGCAATTCCGGCGCCGGTGGGTTGTGGCTGGTGCGGATGGCGTTTACGCCCATATCGCGCATAATCTCCAGCTGCCGTTCCATCGCGCGTGTGTAAAAAGCGGCGCCGAGAGGCCCCTGGTCGTGGTGAAGGCAGACACCGTAAAGCTGCACGCGCCTGCCATTGAGATGAAATCCGTCATTGGCCGTAAATTCAAACGTTCTGATACCAAAAGTAGTTGTATCGGTATCGACCACCTTATCGTCAATGCGAACAATTGTCCGGGCGGTATAAAGTTTCGGACTTGCAATGTCCCATCTCTGAGGATTTTTGATTGTGAATAACTGGTCTATATCGCGTGAGCCGCCTGCCGAGACGACGGTATTTCTTCCTCCCGTAGCCGCCGCTTGATTGTCCGGGTCGAGCAGAATAACCGCAACGCTGATTTTCGATTCATCATCGAGATGGTTTTCAACGGTTGTGCGAACGCGAACCGTGGCGGAGCCGTCGGACACTTCCGGAGTGGTTATGTATGTGCCCCAGTGGGCGACGTGCACCGGCTCGCAGATACTCATCGTAACTTTTCGGTAAATCCCTGCTCCCGGATACCATCTCGTGCCGTGTTTGCGCGTGTCAGCATAGACCGAAATCACGTTGTCAGCGTCGAATTTCACGTATGGCGTCGCATCGACGCGGAACGACATATAGCCGTAATCCCACCCCCCTGCCCGTTTGCCGTTGATATAGACCTGAGGAAACGCCATAACGCCGTCAAAATCAAAATACACCTGTTTTTCTGTATCTGCCTTATCAATCTTAAAGGTCTTGCGATACCAGCCGACGCCCCACCAGGGTAGTTTCCCTGCATAGCCGTCTTCTTTGGGATTAAAAGGCCCTGAAATCGCCCAGTCGTGAGGGAGTCGAACCGTCTTCCAGGCCTTATCATCATAATCTGCTGATTCAGCCCCGGCACGATTGCCCTTGGCAAATTTCCAGTCGCGATTGAAGTTTATTACCTGCCGGCCAGCAGCCACCGAACCCGGCTGTGCCGATATGCCGGCTGTTTTCGACTCAGGCCTTCTGCCCTTTTGGCAGGATGTATTGAGTAAAAGCAATCCTGCTGTAACGAACACCATCAGAATGTTTCTCTTTGCGCTCATTGTTTTTTCTCCAAATTTATCCGTCTGTGGTTTCTTAAAAACCGATTGCAAGGTTATAGCACAGGGCGTTTTCCCTGTAAATGACGTTGTGCCGTCGAAAACGGGTTCAAAGAGATAAAGACGCCTGTCCATTAGATTTCCAGTTTCAGCCGGACGATTGCCTCATCGGCGCCGGAGAAGTGAATAACTTTATTTGACATAAGGATTGCCACTGACCAAAATCACAAAACGGGCTTAATATCAGCTAAAATCCTGAATTGAAAAAAGCTGTGTCTTTTGGACACAGCCCTTTGTTTTATAAAACAAATTGTCTTTTCGAGCTTTTTATGCTCTGCGTTTTTTCAGCAGACCTAACGCACCAAGACCAAGCAGACACATCGTCGCCGGCTCGGGGACAAGGATAGCGGATTCGCTTGAGCCGTCAGGCAGGCCGATTATGTGAATGCCGACCCGCAAAGTGCCGTTGTTCAACTCGTCAATAACATCTTCCAGCGTGCCACCGTTGATCAGGTCGAACTTC
>JBDRMP010000099.1:0-8525 GCA_043811995.1 Planctomycetota bacterium | reverse complement strand
TATCAGCAGTTATGGATACTTGAAGCGAAGCTGAAAGAGTTGGCTGAAGAAGAAAGAATTGACGGAAAATCAAAGGTAGCGTAAACTATGAGAACTGGAGTAGCCATTCAAACCTCCAACTACGATTGGGACAATGTCATCAAGGACCCGGTCAACTATTTCTGCGAAAAATGCGATAAATAAGGGAGGTGTTTATGGCCAATACACTGCTTGAAAAAATTGAGTATAAGATTGAAAAGACGAAACTCGGGACGTGGCGGCGATACGGGTATGTAACCGGGCTGAGCTTTCACGAGTTCAAGAGCGATGCGACTTTTATGGGTCTGCCTTTGATACATTACACATACGGCAGAAGCCCGGAGACAGGCAGACGCGTTGTCGCAAAAGGTGTTATCGCTGTGGGACGACTTGCGTGCGGAATTATTGCGATAGGGCACGTGTCGTTCGGTCTTGTAGCCATAGGACAATTAGCGATTGGCTTATTGTTCGGATTAGGGCAGTTATCGACGGGACTGGCGGCTGTCGGGCAGGCGGCGATAGGGGTTTACTTCGGGCTGGGACAGTTTGCAACGGGCTATATCGCAATTGGTCAATTCGCCATAGGCAAGTATGTCCTTGCGCAGGCCGGTTTGGGTGAGTATGTGTTGTCGATGACGCGAAGAGACGAGCAGGCAATCGAATTATTTAAGACGTTTCCCGTAATAAAGAATTTCTTCCATTAAGGGTGCTGTTTCGATAGGGCTTTGGATGTCATTTCGAGCGAGCGGAGCGAGTCGAGAAATCTGTTTAATAGATTTCCCTTCGGGGCCCTGCGCTTCGCTTCGTGTCTCCGCTTCGTCCCGCCCATTGATGGGCGAGACTTAGGTCGAAATGACAGAGGCGGTTTATTCGTACCAGTCGGCGGAGAGGTCAAGCCAATTGGGATTTGTCAACTCAATAAGGGCTATCTTTTTTTCTCGTCGCCAGCGTTTGATTTGCTTTTCGCGTGCGATAGCAGATAAGGCATCGCCAAAGGTTTCAACATATACCAAACGGTCAATACTATATTTGTCCGTGAAGCCTGGAATCAGGTGATTTTTGTGTTCGTAAACGCGTTTCTTAATGTTGCTTGTGATACCTATGTATAAAGTAGCGGTTTTGCTGGACATTATATATACGCAGTACGTTTTCATTGCTCCCATTTTATCAGATAAATAATTTAGTTGAATATTAATAGATTTCTCCACTCGGCGATGCAAAGCATCGCCTCGGTCGAAATGACGGGAGCGTGGCGCTTACATCGGCTGGGCGGCGAGGATTTTTTCGTAGTCGCCGAGGTTGAAGAAGGCGGCGGAGCCATCGGGGTTGTGCTTGGTGAGCATCTTGATTGTTGCAGCGAATTTTTTATCGAGGCGGGCGACGAAACAATTAGATTGCTTCGCTGCGCTCGCAATGACATAGGAATCGGGAATGACAATTTGATAGGCGTGGAGTGTGAGGCGGTCGATGAGGGGTTTTTCCTCCTGATTAAACCCAAGGCGATAGTTATTTTTGAATTCCGAAAGCATAATCGGCCTGATGCCGGCATACAGGGGGTCAATGGCGAGAGGCAGGCCGATGCTTGCCAGGTGGACGCGAATCTGATGCGTTCGGCTCGTGAGGGGATTTACCGCCAAAAGCGAGGCGAGTCCGAAATCCGCCAGCAATCGCCATTCAGTAAGGGACTGCTTGCCTTTGCGTCTGTCAATCACCATAAGTTCGGGATTTTTTCTGCTCCTGCCCAGCGGGGCGTCGATTGTCCCTGAACTGTCGATAGCGGCGCCTCTGACAATCGCAAGGTAGGTTTTTTTAACTGTTCTATCGAAGAAGTAATCAGCGAATTTGCGTTGCGTCTGGCGGTTTTTTGCCAGAATCATCACGCCGCTTGTATCCTTGTCGAGGCGATGAACGAGGCGCAGTTTGGCAGTGGCTTCGTCGCCCAATTGCTTAGCCAGAAAGTCCACGAGCTGCGGCTGTCCGGCCCGGTCTTTCGTTACCGAGACGCCTGCGGGCTTGTTGATAACAAATATGTCGCTATCTTCGTAGATTATTTCGATTTTTTCTTTTCGCATTATACCAACCTTACGTTCATTGACGTTTAATGCCAAGTAGATTATAGTATTTTTCCACAAATGTGTAGTAAGACCCCCGAATAAATTCGGGGGCTAAACACTAAGACGAGGAACTATGAAGATACCGCCGGTAAAAGGGACACGTGATTTTTATCCTGAGGATATGGCCATCCATAACTGGATTGTCGATGGGTGGAAGAAGGCCTCCATTCGCAATGGTTTCGAGGAATACGACGGGCCCATATTCGAATATCTGCAGATGTATCAATTGAAAAGCGGCGACGAAATCGTCGAGCAGCTTTTCTCATTCAAGGACCGCGGGATGAGGGACCTCGCCATCAGGCCCGAAATCACGCCGACGCTGGCGAGAATGGTCAATCAGAAAATCAACTCGCTGCCCAAGCCGATAAAGTGGTTTTCTGTGCCGCGGCTTTGCCGGGCGGAACGTCCCCAGAAGGGCCGGCTGCGTGAATTTTTCCAGTGGAATATCGACATCATCGGCGAGGACAGTGTGCTGGCAGACGCGGAAGTGATTTTCACAACCGTCGATTACCTTCGCGAAATCGGGCTAACACCGAAGGATATACAGGTAAAAATATCGAGCAGGAAACTTCTTTCGGCGGTTTTAGAGAAAATCGGCGTCCCGGAAGAAAAGATGAATCCTCTTTATACGCTTTTGGATAAAAAGGCCAAAATACCGGCGGAGGCGTTCTCGGCGACGCTGACGGAGCAGGTCGGCGACAAGCTCGCGGGGCAGATTATCGCTTTTATGGAGTCCAGGAAAATCAGCGACGTTGGGAAATTCAGCGATAAGAATGGGGAAGGCGTCGATACTGCTATCAAAGAAATTGAGGATTGTGTTATCTGGCTGGGCCAGATGGGCATTAGCGACTACTGCGTATTTGACCCCTGTATAGTTCGCGGACTGGCTTACTACACCGGTATTGTGTTTGAGGTGCACGACATCACCGGCGAGCTTCGCGCTATATGTGGTGGGGGGAGATTCGATAATCTGCTGCATGATTTTGGCGGGCCAAAAATATCCGCCACGGGGATGGGTATGGGCGATTGTGTTCTGGAAATATTGCTGCGTGAGAAGGGTTTATTAGACAAGAATGTCACCGCGGGGGTGGTTGATTATTTTGTTTTGCCGCTAAGTGATGAGCTTTTGAATGAAGCGGTGAAACTGACGGCACGCTTGCGGACTCACGGCTTGAAATCGGTATTTACATATAAGTCCGCGAGCTTATCCAAACAGCTTAAACATGCTTGCGAGCAGAACGCCCGGCACTGCATAATCATCGGCGACGAGTTCAAGACCGGCGATATAGCGGTCAAGGATATGAAAACCGGCGTTCAGAAACTTGTGAATAAAGATAAGTTCCTCGAAGAGCTGAAATCGAGTTGATTGTGAAAGACGCCGCACCCAATCATTACGAAAAGGCATTTGCGGGCTGGCTGGTAGAGAACCAGGTGGAATTTGTAACAGCAGCCGACCAGCACAAGCCCGTTTTTGAAAAATCCGAGTTGAAAAGCTTCGATTTTTTACTATGCCCATCCTCCGGTAAAAAGATAATCGCCGAGGTAAAGGGCAGGCATTTCAAAGGCACAACTCTGGCGGGTTTGGCGCGTCTCGAATGCTGGGTAACAACTGACGACGTCGATGGACTGGCCGCGTGGCAGCAGACATTAGGTCCTGATTATGAAGCGGCCTTTATATTTGCCTACAGGGTGCAGAATGTTGACGTGGATTTCGACGGCAGGGAGATATTCGATTGCAGCGATGACCGTTACCTGTTTTTAGCCGTGCGTCTTGCCGACTATATAAAGTATATGAAGCAGCGCAGCCCCAAGTGGAGGACGGTTACGCTGGCTGCCGAGAAGTTCCGTCGTTGTGCCCGGCCGGTCAGACAATTATTTGTCTGAAGGTGGTTTGTTGCCGTCCGGTCCTTTGTCGTTTGGGTCATCCCCGATGAAATTCAGCGACGCTGAATTAATGCAGTAACGCAGACCGGTCGGCTTAGGCCCATCGTTGAATATGTGCCCCAAATGCGCACCGCACCGGCTGCATACTACTTCAGTTCTCGTCGTAAAGAAGCTGTTGTCGGTTTGTTCGCGAATTCCTTTTTCTGACACGGGTGCCCAGAAGCTCGGCCAGCCGGTGCCCGAATCGAATTTGGTATCCGCGCTGAACAGTTCATTGCCGCAGACAATGCAGACGTATTTGCCGTTGCCGTGAAAGTCATAATACTTGCCGGTGAATGGCACTTCGGTGCCTTTACGCTGCGTGACCCGGTATTGCAGGGGCGTCAGCTTGGCCTTCAAGTTTCCTTTTTCGTTTGTTGTTTTCTCAGTCATTTGAGAAGATTTCTCTTTCCTGAACATGCAAAGTATCGGACACGTTGAATTACCTGTTCCGGCCCGTCTTTGTGCCGATACACCGATGACCATCGCGGCGGCAAAGCCGGCCACAATAATTAACGGCCACTTGTTATTTGCCATATTTCACCGAACAGCCGTATGGCTTCGTGGTCGGCGTGCTCACGGTTTTGCCCGCCGTCAGCTCATCGAGGGCCTTGTCAGCGAAGTTGACTAACTTCTCGTCTTTGGGCGGATTACCCAAAGGAGCGTTGTCGAGTGCGCCGTTGTAGGCGATGTTGCCTTCGGCATCGATGATGAAAATATGGGGCGTTGTCTTTGCCACGTATGCCTTTCCGGTTGTGCCAGAGCTATCGTCAAGTATCGGATGCGAAATCTTGTTCTTTTCCGCGAAATCCTTGTTTTTCTCTGTTTCCTGATGGCCGGTGCTGTTTATCGCAAGCCAGATGACGTCCTTGTCTTTATACTTGTTGACGAGGGCATTAACGGCCGAGGTTTTTTCATAGTTGTAGCGTGAGAAAGGACATTCGTAGCTGAACCATTCAAGGACGACGATTTTGCCCTTGTAATCTGCCAGTTTCGCTTCCGTGCCGTCGTAGTTTTTCAGCGTAAAGTCCGGGGCTTTAGCGGGTTTGTCACCTGCTATTAGAAGTATGGGGATTGCCAGGACTGCCGCTGCCGCTATAGTTATAAGTGTCTTGTTCATAATCTGCTCCTTTCAATAATTTGCCTGTTTCTTAGTATTTACGCCGATGTAGGCCGAAGGGTTTGCATTAATTTTGGCATAGACCTTGTCGCCGAGTGTTGATAAAATCCCTTTCTGGTATGCGGAATTGACCGGAACGATAACCAAAAAATAAGGAGAAAACCTAATATGTTAAAAAATTTGTTGTGCTGGGCTGTGTTGGTAGTTGCCTGTGCTGGCTGCGGTTGTCCTCGCAGCCAAAAGAGTTGTCCCTTCTCGAAGCTGGAATGCAAAAAGGACGCACGCCTGCTTCGCCACGTAGTTTTGTTCAAATTCAAGGAAGGCACAACGCCCGAGAAAATCAAAGAGGTGGAAAACGCCTTTGCATCTTTGCCAGGCAAAATCAGCGAAATCAAACGCTTCGAATGGGGCACTAACGTCAGCCCGGAAAACCGCGCCGATGGTTTTACCCATTGCTTTCTGCTAACCTTTCTGAATGAGGCGGACCGCGACGCATACCTGGTTCACCCCGACCATAAAGGATTCGGCAAGGCGCTCGGCGGATGCCTTGATAAGGTGCTCGTCGTCGATTACTGGACTGGAAGCTGACCGTCGAGATGCGAATAATCGCGGGGACAAAACGCGGCATGAAATTGTTCAGCCCGCCGGGCCTCGACTCTCGCCCCATCACCGACCGCGTCAAGGAATCGCTTTTCAGCGTCCTGCAAAAATACGACCTGCCCTCGGGCAAAACCGTGGCAGACGTGTTTGCCGGGGTCGGTTCGCTGGGTCTTGAGGCGCTTAGCAGAGGGGCAACTTTTGTTACCTTTGTTGAGTATAATCCCAAAATCGCTCCCATACTCGAACGGAACATCGAAAAAGCCGGCTTTGTCAAACAATCGAAGGTCATCCGGGCCGACGCCTTCAAGATTAACCTCTCCACTGGCGCTGAACACCCTCGATACGACCTTGCCTTTGTTGACCCACCTTATGTTGATTCGACAGAGACGCAGGCAGGGTCGCCACTTGCGATACTTTTGACTCGTTTGGCGAATAGCATTATGGCCGACGGTTTCGTTATAGTCCGGACACATCAGGATAGAAACTTGTTGCAATCATATGGTTCGCTTAAAATCGTTGAAAGACGGCAGTGGGGCACTATGGCCGTAACGATATTAAAGAAGGCGGAACAAGATGACTAACAGGCAGGCGGCAATACAAATCGTCAAACGCTTACGCGGCGCGGGTTTCGAGGCGCTGCTGGCGGGGGGGTGTGTCCGCGATATGCTCCTAAAGAGACGCCCCAGCGACTACGATGTTGCCACCGGTGCAAAGCCGGACGACGTAGCGAAGCTTTTTCGACGGACACTCAAGGTCGGTGCAAAATTCGGCGTGGTTGTTATCCTAATCGACAAGACCCAAATAGAAGTAGCAACTTTCAGGACCGAATCCGGTTATACAGATGGCAGGCATCCCTCGAAGGTTCGCTTCGCAACAGCAGCCGAAGACGCCGCCAGAAGGGACTTCACAATCAACGCGATGTTCTATGACCCCGTTGCCAAAAAGGTTATTGACTATTACGGGGGACAGGCGGACTTAAAAAACAAAATCATTCGAACCGTCGGCGACCCTGCGGAGCGATTCAGCGAAGATTACCTTCGTATGCTGCGGGCGATTCGTTTCTCAACGCAATTGGGCTTTGAAATCGACCTGCAGACCAAATCGGCGATATGCAAACAGGCGAAAAACATAACGAAAATCTCCGGCGAGCGCATCGCAGCCGAACTTGAAGGCATTCTCGTCAGTCCCAACCGGGCGAAAGGCGTGCAGCTTCTTATCGAAACGGGCCTGGCGGGATTTATCTTCGTTGGCTGCGCCTGCCCAGGCACCGGATTCATCGTCCGCCTGCTGGACCATCTGCCGGCAAAGATAGATTTCCCGCTCGGTTTTGCTTCACTGTTTACCGGCTTCGAGACCGATTTAGCCCTCGACAAATGCGAGCTTTTGAAGCTCAGCCGAAACCAGAACAAGCATATAATATTTCTGCTGGACAACCGCGGAAAACTTCTGAAGGAATTGTCTCTGGCCGACTTGAAATTGCTTTTATCCGGGCCATATTTTGAGGACCTGTTCGAGTTGCAAAAAGCCATACAAAAGGCGGGCAGCCAGAGTACGGGCCCGCTGGTTAAATTGCGAAGACGAATAAAACAGTTGAAAGGCGTGGAGTTAAGGCCAAAACCCTTATTAAACGGCCACGACCTTATGGCTTTGGGCGCCGTCCCAGGCCCAGCATTTGGGCAATTGAGCCGAGAAATGTATATCGCTCAACTGGAAGGCAAATTGCAGACCGCCGACCAGGCCAAAAAATGGGCACTTAAATGGTTGCAGTCAAAACGGCTGTTTTAGCGGAGTTGATATGATACGTTTGGCATTGCGAGGATTTCTACCAGCAGTATTGCTCGTGCCGCTGTCCGGGCTGGCTGTGTCTTCTGCTGACCCGAACGAGAATAAGCCGCAACGTTGCGACCATAAGCATATCGCCTTTGGCGAGCGCACGGAAGAGCGTATGGCGATGGTCGCGGAGCAGATTAAAGCGGGGGACATAAATGACTCCAACGTCTTGCGGGCGATGCGGATTGTACCTCGGCATTACTTCGTCCCGCAGGCGGTGCAGCCGTATGCTTATATTGATTCTCCTTTGCCCATCGGCTCTGGGCAGACCATAAGCCAGCCGTATATCGTGGGTTTTATGACCGAGGCGCTGCAGTTGGCGCCCGATTCGAGGGTTCTGGAGATAGGGACCGGTTCCGGCTATCAGGCAGCTGTCTGCGCAGAAATCGCGGCGGAGGTCTATACGATTGAGATTGTCGAAGAACTGGCGAAATCAGCCGAGGCCCGGCTAAAAGAGCTGGGCTGTAAAAACGTGTTCGTCAAGTTCGGCGACGGTTACTTCGGCTGGGAGGAGAAAGGTCCCTTCGATGCGATTATCGGCACGGCGGCCGCCGAGAAGATACCGCCTGCCCTGATTGAGCAGTTGAAGCCGAGGGGCCGGATGATTCTGCCTTATGAAAATGAGGCCGGCTTTCAGCACCTGGTTCTGGTCACGAAGGACCCGAACGGCGCAATCCACAAAAGAAACGTTTTACCTGTTCGCTTTGTTCCTATGACCGGCAGGGTGCGGGAAAGCCCCGTTAATTCCAAGAATTAGCAAATTTTGAAGGAGACGCAGTTTATACCCCTACCCATTGTCAAGACAAAAAACAGGCGTATTTAAGATGGATTCACCGCCGTTTGTTAAAGCAGTTGGGACGAAGGGAGCCCGAAGGGCGACCGGAGTACCAACTGCTACGCCGTATACCTCGGCTGGGGTG